>CBDUAB010000255.1:0-5776 GCA_965365045.1 uncultured Planctomycetales bacterium | reverse complement strand
AGCATCCACGGTTGAAAGCCCAATCCGCGTTCATTTTGCCAACCGATGATTGCCGCTACCGCCGCCAAGATTGACACCAGTCCAAGCCCCCCCAGCATCAACCAGCTTGCCAAGTCCTCTGAAGCTACCGTGGGTCGCGCAACCGCGGCTGCGAGGGCAACTACGATCGCACAACGTAACAGCAACAGCAGCCAATTCTTGAGTCGCAGTCGCTGCTGATTGGTTTGCTGCAGTTGTTTGACGAATCGCAGCGCGGGAAACACCTCATGTCGCGGCCGCCGCCGCATCAACAAGTGCAGCAGAATCGGGACGGTGAGGAAGAGGCTTCCGGCGAGTAACGATATGTGGAGGAAAGACATGTTTCAGGGATCAGGGGATCAGGGGTCGGGGGTCAGGGGTCCCTGACTATCTTCCCCGTCGCGTCAACAAATACTCCATCAATGCCTTGTCGAATTGCATGCTTGTGTCGAGCGGCACGTAGTCGATTCCACTCTTAAAGCACTCGCGTCCGTAGGTGTCACGGAACTCGGCCAGTTGATCGACGTATGCCGCGCGATAGCCACGACCGTCAACTTCGATTATCTCGTTGGTCTCTGGGTCTTCGAGCTCCATGAGCTCGTCGAATGGAAAATACACTTCAGCTTCGTCCAAAACGTGAAACAAAATGACGTCGTGACCGCCGTGTCGCAAGGAATGTAAGGCCGTGAAGACGGAGTCACGATCGACTAATAGATCGCTAAAGATCATCACGAGGCCCTGGTGTCGTAGCAGTGCCGCGACTTGCATGAGACTTTTACCGACATCGGTCTTTCCAGCGGGTTTAAGGCGCGACAAAGCCGACATAATGGTACCGAGCTGGGTGCGTTTGGATTTCGGCTTGATGCAGTCACGTATGGTTTCGTCAAACGTTATCAGACCAACCGGATCCTGTTGATGAATCATTAAATAACAAAGCGCGGCAGCCAAGCAGATCGCATAGTCGAATTTGGTAAGGTCTTGGCGGTACGTGTAGCCCATGGATTGGCTGAGATCCATAACGAGATAACCCGTCATGTTCGTCTCGGCTTCGAATTTTTTTATGTAGTATTTATCCGTCTTGGCGTAGACAAGCCAATCAATGTCCTTGGGGTCATCGCCTGGAACGTATTTACGATGTTCGCTGAACTCGACCGAAAACCCGTGTAATGGACTGGCGTGAAGACCTTGCAAGAAGCCTTTGACGACAAACTGTGCGCGTAGATCGAGTCGCGAAATCTGATTGATAACTTCCGGTTTCAGATATTTTTCAACCGACATCGCGGCCTTCCATTGACAGGTAGGACAGGTTTGCAACCTGTCGAGAGAGGATAAAATCCTGTCCCACATCACGTGGCAAACCACCAAATGCGGGCCTCACGCCCCCGTTCGCCTTTTACTGAAATTTAGGAATCTCTGGCTCGGGAATCTCATCTAGCAGACGATTGATGATATCTTCCGTCGACATGCCTTCGGCCTGTGCCTGAAAGTTTGTACTCACTCGGTGTCGCAACACGGGTATGGCAATACTACGTACATCGTCAAATCCGACGGAAAACCGTCCGTCCATTGCCGCCAGCGCCTTTCCACCGTTAATCAGAAACTGTCCTGCCCGCGGTCCGGCGCCCCAATCGACAAGCTTACGAACAAACTCGGGCGCAGTTACGTCGGACGGGCGCGTCGCGCGGACCAAACTGGCCACGTACTTGACGATATACTCGCTAACAGCAACGCTGCTCACCAGCTTCTGCAGATTCACGATGGCACGTGCCGACAGGACTTTGTTGACTTCAACTTTTTCATTGCGCGTCGTCACCGACAAGATTTCTTCTTCTTCGGCGGCGGTCGGATAATCGATCACGATATTAAACATAAAACGATCGAGCTGCGCTTCGGGAAGCGGATACGTCCCTTCTTGTTCGATCGGATTTTGAGTGGCGATGGTAAAGAACGGTTCCGATAGCTCGTACGTCGTGACGCCAACCGAGACTTCGCGCTCCTGCATGGCCTGTAACAGAGCAGCCTGGGTCTTGGGCGGCGTGCGGTTGATTTCGTCCGCCAAGAGAATGTTGGTAAAGATTGGACCTTCCACGAAACGAAACTGACGTCGTCCCGTATCGTCATCATCAAGCACGTTGGTGCCCGTGATATCCGACGGCATTAAGTCGGGAGTGAATTGAATTCGATTAAAATTAACGTCCAAAATCCTCGCCAGCGTGCTGACCATGAGAGTCTTGGCCAAACCGGGCACGCCTTCGAGCAAACAATGCCCGCGCGTGAAAATCGCAGCGAACAACTGCTCGACAACTCGTTCTTGGCCAATAATAACTTTGTGCAGCTCCTCCTCCATGAGCATTCGGTGCTGTCGAAACTCTTGTAGGATATCACCCAAGCTGCGAGATTTCGTCGTCACCACAAATCCTTATAGATGTGAATGTGTAAGATAAGAAGAGATTTCCTGCCCATTCTTGATTCTATAGAGGCCTAGCCCAAGCAGCAATTCCGCCCGGACTCACAGCGTGATTTGGGCGGTATAATTGATACATCCGTTCGTCCGCACCGCCCGTCGCGGTCACGACACTTAAGTGAATGTCCGGCACCTGTCGGAGATTCCATGGTTCAATACACCCAATCTGAACAAAATGAAATCGAATCACCTACGGTCCTATCTGCTGATCGTCATCGGCCTAACTTTCCTAGGCTATTGCCCTCGCCGCGCACACGCTGAAATCACGCCGGAAGCAGTTAACAACGCGATTGATCGCGGAGTCGCTTACCTCCGGCGTCAACAGAAAAGAGGACGATGGGCCCCCTTCGGAAACTATCCGGGCGGGGTCACCGCACTCGCTGCCTTAGCACTGCTCAATGCTGGTGTACCGCCAGATGACCCGATCATTCGCAGCTCGCTTGCCCAGCTACGCAAGTTGGGAGAGCCAAGCAAGACTTACACGACAGCTCTGCAAACAATGGTCTTCTGCGCGGCGGAGCCCAAAAAGGATCGCCTGCTGATCCGTCGCAATGTCAAATGGTTGGAGAAAATCCAGTGGACCAAGGAAGGATTGCGAGGCGGTTGGAACTACGGCGGTGGCAGCTCGGCAACGCCCGACAACTCGAATTCGCAGTTTGCACTACTAGCATTGAATGAGGCCGAGCGCGTCGGTGTCCATGTCAATCCTGAAGTTTGGCAGCACGCTTACAACTATTGGGTTGGACTTCAACAAGCCGATGGCGGTTGGCCATATCGGGGAAACAGAAGTAGCGGCAGTATGACGAGTGCCGGCATCTGCTCGCTGATTATTGCCTCGCGGGGCCTTTCGCACGGAGACGCGTGGCTCACCGACGGGCGTGTTCTCTGTTGCGGTTTGCAAGAGGACCAAGACGGAATAGAGCGCGGCCTAAGCTGGCTCGGCAACCATTTTCGCGTCAACACGAATCCGGGCGGTGGGGCAAACTGGACGTACTACTACCTTTATGGAATGGAACGCGTGGGCCGGCTGACAGGTCGTCGGTTCATCGGCGATCATGACTGGTACCGTGAAGGTGCAGAGCATCTGGTCTCCATGCAAAGCATCGCTGGCTCCTGGAGTAGTGTACCGAGTCAGCAGTCCGCCCATGCCGTCATTAATACTTCGTTTGCCTTGTTATTCCTCTCCAAAGGCCGGCGACCTATCCTGCTTTCCAAGTTGCGCCGCGAACCAATCGACGATTGGAACCGGCATCGCAACGACATCACGAACTTAACCAAACACGTCGAGACACTCTGGGAACAGAACCTCGCTTGGCAATTCACCGATCTACACGCAGCCAGTGTCGAGGACTTGCTACAGTCGCCAGTGCTGTTCCTTAGCGGGCGTGACGGGTTGTCTCTGAACGCCAATGACAAGAAAAAACTTTTTGAATACATCAATCAAGGTGGCTTCTTGTTTGCCGAAAACTGCTGTAACGGAACGACTTTCCATCGTCAGTTTCTGGAGTTGATGGCGGAACTATTCCCAGACAATCCACTACGTTTGCTACCGATCGATCATCCAGTATGGTACGCCGAACAACCGGTCGATCCCGAGTACGCCCAACCCTTGTGGGGGATTGACGCCTGCTGTCGCACGAGCGTCGTTTACTCCCCGCAAGATCTCGGCTGCTATTGGGAGCTTGCGCGGCGTACAACGACTCCTTACCCCGCGGAGGTCGACGCCAAAGTGAAAACCGCTTTGGCGATCGGCGCCAACGTGGTTACGTATGCCACCGGCCGTCAACTGCGTGACCGGCTTGACGTCCCGCAAGTCGCGCAGGAGACACCGGCCGCTAGCACTTTTGGGCGAGGCCGTTTGTACATTGCTAAGCTTGATCACTCCGGCGGCAGCGACGATGCGCCTGCAGCACTTACCAATTTGCTACGTGTGGTACAAGAACAACTCGAAATCCGCGTGGATCAACAACGTCGTTTGATCCGACCAACCGATCCTTCTTTACCCGACTTTCCGATCGCATTTCTACATGGACGCCGTTCATTTCGCTGGAGCACCAACGAGCGCAAAGCAATACGTGAATTCCTGCAAAATGGCGGCGTGATTTTTGCTGATGCAATCTGTGCAAGTCAGGAATTCACGAAGTCTTTTCGACAAGAAATGCAAGCCATCTTGCCGGACCACCCGCTCCAGCGCGTGCCACCCGATCACCCGCTGTTCAGCGAGGAATATCGCGGTTGGGACCTGGCTCGCGTCAGCCTCCGCACGCCAGCAACGCGCACCGATAAGAATGAACGTCTGACTGCCCGCGTCGAACAAGTGACACCTCGACTCGAAGGCGTCGAAGTCGACGGCCGCTTCATCGTGCTCTTCTCCCCCTACGACATCAGTTGCGCGTTGGAAAACCACCAATCGGCCGAATGCCAGGGTTACATCCGTGCGGACGCCGCGCGAATCGGTGTCAATGTCATCCTATATGCGCTTCAACAGTGACAGGCGGCGCGGATTGTGATTTGGTTGACGCAGCGGGCGTCACGATGCGTAGCAAAAGCGGCAGCACAAACAGATTGCCCAATAGCCCACCGATCATCGAGATACTAACGAGGAGACCGAAATAAACGATGGGAGCCGACTGGCTCGTGCAGAGTACAGCAAAACTGACCACTAACGCCAGCGTGGAAAACACAACCGCGCGGCCGACGGTATCTTGGACAATGGATAAAGCGTCTAGCAGGTCTCGCCCCGCTGCCAATTCACGACGGAATGCCGTGATGTAATGAATCGAACTGTCGATCGACAGCCCCACGGAGACGGCAGCAATCATGGCGGCTCCCATGTTGATGCGGAGTCCCCACCATCCCATCAGCCCGATGACCATCAAAATGGGAATGCTATTGGGAACCAGCGCGACCAGGGCGAAACGGAGGTTGCGGAATGCCAAGACCATCGTAATGCCGATGCCGATCAGAGCGACAGCAAACACTCGCCACTGATCTCGTACGAGATTCTCCACGAGGTTAGTTAACAAGACGAAAAAGCCTGTGACTTCGCCTTCCGGAAATTCTTCGTTGGTAATCGCTACGACGTGGTCGATGATTTGTTGTTTCTGCGCGGCGGGCTGTCGTTCGCGCGTGCGTAACATAATGCGCAACGCACGCTGGCTCTCCGTCGCGTTGTCGTCCGCGGTGTACGTTATGTCGAGCAGTTCCGGAATGCGGTTGTACATACTGCGCAATCCGGCGTTGATCATGATCTGCCGACGCCCGCGGCGCACATGAGACAAACGAGTCGGCGTC
>CBDUAB010000254.1:0-5780 GCA_965365045.1 uncultured Planctomycetales bacterium | reverse complement strand
CCCAATTCACAATTGTCATCCTGAAGGAGCCTGAGCGACCGAAGGATCTCCCAATCACGCCAGCATGCCATCACAGGTTAATCCGCCCACGCAGTTCCGACGTTTCCGGCAGTTCCTTCCGTCGCTGTCGTTCGGTGAGGATGACACAAAGGGGCGCTGTCCAATTAAGATAAACTGACTCTTCCATGGATGGAAAAGTAAAATGCATAACTGCTCCCACCTAACGCCTCACTACGTAGAGAACGATGGCGACTTTTCCAAGACTATGTTCCATGATGACAAGACGCAGCAACGTTTTTCATTCTGTTGTACTTTCCATTTTCGGCACACTAACGTGCCTACCGCTGATTCAACTAACGACTGCTAAATCGCAGGACGCTTCTCCGGCGCAGGCAGCGAGCTATTACACGGACGTGCGACCTATTTTCCAGGCAAATTGTCAAGGCTGCCATCAACCTGCCAAAGCGAGCGGCGAGTACATCATGACTTCGTTCGCCACACTGCTGAAGGGTGGCGAAAGCGAATCGGTCGCGATCATTCCGGGCAAGCCGGAGGAAAGCTATCTCGTTGACGTAATTACACCGGTTGATGGCGCGGCCGAGATGCCGAAGGATCGCAAGCCGCTTAGCGGTGCGGAAATCGAAACAATCGTCAATTGGATTCGTGCCGGTGCTGTCGACGACACACCCGAGGGAGCAACCACATCGTACGATATGGAGCACCCGCCGATCTACAATTCGTTGCCGATCATAACGGCTTTGGATTTTTCGCCCGATGGCACACTATTGGCAGTCAGTGGCTACCACGAGGTCCTCTTGCACACAGCGGACGGTGCGGAATTGTTAGCCCGTTTGGTAGGCCTTTCGGAACGCATCGAGTCGCTCGCCTTTTCGCCCGACGGCAAGTGGCTGGCGGTCACCGGCGGACAACCAGGCCGCATGGGCGAAGTGCAAATCTGGAATGTTGCCGAACGGCAGCTCAAGTTGTCGGTGCCGGTCACGTACGACACGATTTTCGGCGCCGATTGGTCGCCCGATAGCAAGTTCGTTTCTTTTGGTTGTACTGACAACTCCGTGCGCGCGATTGACGCGGATTCTGGTGAGCAAGTGCTGCTGCAGCGCGCACCGAACGATTGGACGCTTGACACCGTGTTCTCCGTTGACGGTTCGCATGTCGTTTCGGTCGGAAGGGATATGGCCGTCAAGCTAACGCATGTCGAGACGCAGCGGTTTATTGACAACATTACGTCGATTACGCCCGGTGGCCTGAAGGGCGGCCTGACCGCCGTCGATCGGCATCCCGAGCGAGACGAAGTCCTCGTTGGCGGTGACGACGGTATGCCACGTGTCTTTCGCATGTTTCGCAAGACCACTCGAGTGATCGGTGACGACAGTAATCTGATTCGCCGTTTCCCGTCGCTGCAGGGCCGTATATTTGATCTTGCCTACAGCCACGATGGCAAACAGATTGTTGCCGGCAGCAGTTACAATGGCAAAGGGCAAGTATTCGTGTACTCGTGTGACTACGAATTCGAGTTGCCTGAAGAGATTTCCAAAATCGAAACAAAAGTCGTAACGTCCCGAAGCAAAGAAGAGAAGCAAAAGCTCGAAGAGTTTCGTACGAAGGACGTCGCCGTGCAAGCCCGCATGGAAGGCCAGCAAGGCAGTGTCTATGCCGTGGCTTTTCAGCCTGACGGCAGTGTTGTCGCCTCGGCTGGCTATGACGGCGTAGTGCGTTTGAACGACGCGGAAACGGGCAAGCTGATCAAGGAGTTTACGCCTGTGCCACTTGAACAGGTGTCGGACTCAGGATTGACGCATAAGTAGGTGACGCCGTTGTCGGACAGGTTTTCAACCTGTCTGGACGGGATGAAATCCTGTCCTACGGTACGACACTTAATCATGCGTCGATCCTTAGTCGGATTGGGCCGTTTTTGTGACGTATTTTTTGGTATGAACTTGCCACATATTGGTGATCAATTGGACAGCGTCACTTTGAATCACGACATTGCCGTAATTTGTTATTCCGAAAGTACAACTGTCATCCTGAAGGAGCCTCAGCGACTAAAGGATCTTCCAATCGCGCCAGCATTGCCATTACAGGTTAAATCCGTCCACGCGATTCAGACGCTTCCGGCAGATCCTTCGGTCGCTGAGGCTCCCTCAGGATGACACAAGATGCGCTGACTAACATAAAAGTCAACAACACAATGGAATACATGATGAGACGAGTTCGATTTGCGTTTGTAACAGCGATCTTATTGACAGCGACGATTGGTCATGCGGAGGACAAATCCACCGAAGGGCTGCCCGCAAATACCAAAGTCGTGTCGATCGCCGCCGAGCCCACAAAGATCGACCTTTCGTGGAAGTACGATTACGTACAGCTCCTGCTGACGGCCTCGCTGGACAATGGCGAAACACTCGACGTGACTCGATTGGCAAAGATCGAATCCAACGAGGAGCATGCGGAAGTTTCCTCGTCTGGTGTTGTCACCGTAAAGTCAGATGGTAAATCCGATCTTGTCTGCAACGTAGGTGGCCAACAAATCACGGTGCCCGTCACTTCGGAGAACATTCAGTCCAAGCTTTCCGTCGACTACATCCATGACGTGATGCCCGTGATCTCCAAAACGGGTTGTACGGCTGGAACCTGCCATGGCTCGAAGGACGGAAAAAACGGCTTTAAACTTTCGTTGCGTGGTTACGACCCGATCGCTGACACGCGTTCCTTTGGTGACGATCTTCGTGCACGTCGCATCAATCGCGCATCACCCGAAAACAGCTTGATGCTGCTGAAGTCGACCGGCGCCGTTCCGCACGTCGGCGGGCAAGTGACGAAACTTGGAAGTCCCTATTACGAGATCATGAAAGCGTGGATTGCCGACGGTGTCAAACTCGATACGACGACACCGCGCGTGACGAGCATCGCACTTTCTCCGACTAACCCGATGGTGCCGCGTGAGCAGATGAAGCAACAGATGCGTGTGCTGGCGACTTATGCCGATGGAGAAGTCCGCGACGTGACACACGAGTCCTTTATCACGAGTGGTGACACTGACATCTCCGACGTTGATGATGCCGGGCTTGTGACGGCATTGAGACGTGGTGAATCGCCAATTCTGGCGCGGTTCGAAGGCGCCTACACGGCGACTACCATGACCGTTATGGGTGATCGCAGCGGGTTCGTCTGGCAACAGCCACCGGTGAACAATTACATCGACGAACTGGTCTACGATAAGCTGAAACGGGTCAAGGCACTTCCCAGCCCGGTTTGCACTGACGAGGAATTCGTGCGACGTGTGTTTCTTGACCTGACCGGATTGCCGCCGACGGTGGAGCAGTATCGCAACTTCGTTGATGACAATCGTGAAACTTGGCTTAAGCGGAATGAACTGATCGACGAGCTTGTTGGCAGCGAAGCCTACGTCGACCATTGGACAAACAAATGGGCCGACTTGCTGCAGGTAAACCGCAAATATCTCGGTGCCGAAGGTGCCGTGGCGTTTCGCGACTGGATACGTGGGCACGTCGAGGAAAACACGCCCTACGACGAATTCGCTTATTCGATTTTGACCGCCGCTGGCTCCAATCGTGAGAACCCGGCTGCTTCGTATTACAAAGTTCTGCGCGAACCGAGCGCGATCATGGAAAACACGACGCATCTGTTCCTTGCCACCCGCTTCAACTGCAACAAATGTCACGATCATCCATTCGAGCGTTGGACGCAAGATCAATACTACGAACTCACAGCGTTCTTTTCCCGCGTGAGCCTGAAAAAGGATCCCGAGGGTGGCGACAAAAAGATCGGTGGCTCGGCAGTCGAACAGGCGAAACCACTCTACGAAATCGTTTACGAGAAGGATGCTGGCGAGATCAAGCATGCGCGTACGGGCGAAGAAACCGCGCCCGCATTTCCGTATCAATCCGAATTGGTTTCCACCGATACGACGAACCGCCGCGAGCGACTCGCGAAATGGATTACTTCCGGTGAGAACCAGTATTTCGCCAAAAGCTACGCAAACCGAATTTGGGGCTACTTGCTCGGTCGCGGTCTGATCGAGCCGATCGACGATGTTCGCGCCGGAAACCCGCCCACGCATCCAGACATTCTGGAGCGTCTGACCCGGCAGTTTCTTGACAGCGGCTTTGATACGCGAGGTTTGATACGTACGATCTGTCGATCGCGGACGTATCAGCATTCGGTGCGAACCAACAAGTGGAACGAAGACGACACGCTAAATTACTCTCACGCCATGGCCCGCCGTCTGCCCGCGGAAGTACTCTTTGATGCCATCCATCGTGTTACGGGCGCGACGCCGAACATTCCCGGCGTTCCTCCTGGAACTCGCGCGGCACAACTGCCCGACGTGGGAATCAAGATACCGAGCGGTTTTCTCGATCAATTTGGTCGTCCCGCACGTGAAAGCTCCTGTGAGTGTGAGCGTTCCAATAGCGTTTTGTTGGGACCTGTCATGGCACTGGTAAACGGACCCACGATTTCCGATGCGCTCGCGCGTGCTGACAACGCGCTGGCAAAAATGGTAAAGGAATGCGAAGACGATCAGGTGTTGGTCAACGATCTATTTGAGCGCATCCTCAACCGGACTGCGACCGAGACCGAAATCAGCGCCGGCCTGGAGACGATTGCGGCCGCCGTTGAAGATGAAAGACGTTTGGAAGCTGTTGTGGACGAAAAACTGGCTGCCCTCAACAAATATCGTGAAGGCCTGCCAGAGAAGATTTCGGCGTGGGAGACTACTCTGTTCGCGCCGGAATGGCAGGTGCTCGATATCGTCGAGTTCTCAAATACGATCGGCGCGGCGCTGACCAAAGAGTCGGACGGATCATGGGTGGTTACAGGCAAGAACGGCAAAGGACTTTACGAATTCAAATCCTACTCAGCCCTGCGGGACATTACGGGTTTTCGTATCGAAGTCATGGCTGACGATCGTTTGCCAAAAAAGGGGCCGGGTCGTGCCGATGACGGCAATCTTGTCTTGACCGAATTCAAAGTTAGCGCGGCCACGAAAAAAGAAGCAGACAAGTCGGTGCCTGTCAAACTAGAGCGCGCCCAAGCAACGTATAGCCAAAAGGAATTTGGCGTGGCCAAGGCGATTGATGGTAAAGAAGACGATCGTGGCTGGGCGCTGTCCAATCAACTTGGCCGAGATCAAACGGCGATCTTTCAAACCAAGGAAAAAATCGGCGCGGAGGGTGGCACGATTCTAAGTTTTGTGTTAAACCAAACGTTTTCCGGTGAAAAGTTCAGTATTGGGCGATTTCGCATTTCCGCAACGACTTCGCCTCCACCACATGCTTTGGCCGATCCACCGGAAGAATTGCTGCTGGTGCTCAAGACGACCGCAGACCAGCGGACGGAGGAGCAAAAAACGACGCTGCTCAGCCACTACCGCAAGACAGATGGTGAGTTGCGAGAATTGGAAAAGGAATTAAGCGCCAGCCGTGGTCGGGTTGCCGGCCGCCGCTTGCTTGGTGCCCAAGACATAGCTTGGGCTTTGATAAACAGTCCTGCATTTCTTTTTAATCGTTGACGGTGTACGTAATGTTAGCTATCTGGAAATGGCTTAAGGCCATCGCGATCATTACTTCGGCCGCTGCCGCCATGGTCATTTGGATCTTCCTCGCCGGATTCCAACGCCGTCCAAGGCAGCTTTAATAAGTCTTGTTCACTGGACTGCGCGACTTTCGATCGGTGCATGCAGACGTATTGCAATCTTTGCGCCCGTCTCAAAATCAATCTTTCACGTCCAATTCAAT
>CBDUAB010000253.1:0-5798 GCA_965365045.1 uncultured Planctomycetales bacterium | reverse complement strand
ATGTTCTTTGCCGGCGCTTTGGGATTTACGGGATGCACAACTCGAACCCCTACTCCGTGGCAACCAGCATAGACGACAGGAACACCCTCATGCGCGCTCACGATCATGGGGTCAGGTGGAGTTTCTGGTTTGGGGATATCGGGCATTTCGCTCTCGCTGCTATAGCCCTTGAATTGCGTGATCTTTGCCACTGTTCTGTCCTCCGTCTGCGCGAATTCATGCCTCAAAAATCTCGAACATATCCTCCCGCCGTCCAGCCGCCATCGACAACCAACACCTGTCCGGTCATATAGCTGTTTGCGGGGTCGGACAAGAAGAGCACCGCCTGCGCAATCTCTTCGACATGGGCCGGTCGACCCAACGGAATGTGATCGAGCAGTCGCCGTACGTTCTCGCTAGATGCGCCGTCTTCTCCATAGAACAGCCGTTTGGTGCCTTCGGTTAGTGTCGAGCCAGGTGCCACGGCATTGACCAAGATGCCATCGGGCGCGAGTTCCAACGCCATAGCTCGGGTTAGGTTCACGACGGCAGCCTTCGCGGCCACGAAAGCACATTGTAACCGCAAGGGGACTAGGCCCGCGACTGACGAGATATTGATGATACGGCCCGACTTTTGCTGCTTCATATATCGAGCCGAGGCCTTGCTGACAAGGAACAGACCGTTCAGATCCACGTCTAGAATGCGATCCCATTCTTCTTTAGGGAATTCATCGATCGTCACACGATGTTGGAGTGTATTCACGCCGGCGTTGTTCACGGTGATGTCCAGGCGCCCGTACTCGTCGAGCACGCGGTCCAAAGTCGCATCTATTTGAGATTCCTTGGTAACGTCCATCGTCATCGCCACACCGCCATGCAATCTCGCCGTCTTTTGTAGCTCCTCGGAATCGACGTCGGTGTAGATAACGGTAGCACCGTTTTGTGCGAAAGCATCTGCGATGGCTTGTCCGATTCCACGAGCGGCACCCGTTACTATTGCGACTTGTCCATCAAGATTGACCTTCACAACACAACTCCGACTTGCTTGTGGCGTGGCATGCGAGTCCATATGCTACAAAACATCTGAAGTGCCGAGAATCATGGACCCCGGAGGCGTTAATGTCCGAATCAGTGGAACACACGATCCCAAAAACTTGCCTTCCTTCCTGGGAGGTCGCGGAGTTGCCGGTGCCCAAATCGATCGATTGACAGAACCTTGCGGCTCTCATCGGGCCAGGCATTGTGATGTGTGGCATTCAGATCGGTGGCGGCGAGTGGTTGTTTGGTCCCGAGATCACAGCCCGATATCACGCGGAATCGAGATAGCAACTCCAACTTGCGAACCCAATTCGAACGGATACTCGACAAGGCCGGCGTGGAAGCGTGACCACGATTGTTTCAGAATCTACGTGCCAGTCGTGAAACGGCACTCGCCAACGATTTTCCTTTGCACTTCGTTACGGCTTGGCTCGGCAATTCACCAGCGGTAGCCGCAAGACACTATTTGCAAGTGACCGACGAGCATTTCAAGAGAGTTGCTCAGGGTGGCACAGCATGTGGTGACGCAGCCAACCAAAACGAGCTGAAAACGGGTGAAGGTGTGCCAGCCCCTGTGCCACCTTTCCCGGGAAAAAGCGAAAACGACTTGCTAGCCATAGGTAGTGAGTGCCCCCTCAAGGACTCGAACCTTGAACCTATTGATTAAGAGTCAATTGCTCTGCCAGTTGAGCTAAGGGGGCGTCTACATCGCACTGCGACGCAGAAGGAAGCAATTTATCGCTTATGTCCGCAATTCGCAACGGGTTAGGCACAGTTGCCGTTTTCGCCGATTCGGGTGTGGTTTTGCCTGACCCGCCTCGATTGCTCTAATGATCTCCGGACTTTACTGACAATTTGATCGCCCAACAATCCATCAATCATCACGATCCGCTATGTTGACGGCTGTCGCTAACCCGGTATGCAGATGACGTTTTATGGTGAACTGAACGCGAGCGGCGTGTTACCGGGGGATGAATGTGTGTCCTTGCTTCTGAGTTCTGGATACAACATGCCAACATGGTTGTCGCCAACCCGAGAAAGCTCGCTACGGCACCAAGCCATGATTCTTTCCTGAACGGCTGGAGTAAGGTCCCGATACCGGTCTACCGTGCCGCAAGCGAAGAAGCAATCGGCGGACTGCAACAAATGCGGTGGATGAATTTCGAAGATGTCCGCATTTCGGCGCATGTAACGGAAGCTGCACTTTTCGACAATTTCGACACGTTCAACACCCGTTAAAGGTTCCACTTCGAGAAACTTCGCGACGGTGTTTACGACGCTTGCCAGATCTCGTTTCATATCCTCAAATCGTACGATGAGAATGTTAGGCGCCGATTCAGCGCGTGAGCACCATGCCGCGACATGTTCCGGCCAACTACCCCACCACATCCGATCGTTTGAGCAGAACCATTGTTCACATTCGTCCAACGAAAGCGTATAGCCTGCAAGATTGCTACGTACGAAATCAACGCAACTGGCAAAACAAGATGCCGGATTTCTCACGACATAGATAAACTTGGCATTCGTGTCGTACGGCGCGAGTGAAACAGGGAGGTGGGTTTTGATGATCCTGCGACCCTGAAATAGCCGCGCGTCCTCGACCGAGACGGACGTGTCAGATTCCAGCCATGGCGAAACGGCATTCAGTGGACATTGTTCCCCGACGAGGTCCACTTTTCCGCGAGACAAGACTTGCAGGACCACATGCAACATCCAGGTTGTCCCGCATTTCATCTGGGTGACGACAATTACATCCGATAGAGTCGGAACGTATTGGACCGCACGTTGAAAACTTTCGGGACTGCACGCGTCGCGTGGCCCTGCGACGCCCTTGTATGAAAAACTGCACTGCGACAATCGTACGCTGCTCAAACACGATAACGATCGCAAGATTGGCGTTAAGATCAACGAGTGAATCCGCAGCCACCGCTTAAAATGCTGGCGGTCTCTCGCGGAACGACCAAAGTATTTTGTCCCTCGTGTCGATCGCTCATTCCATTTTGCGATCAGAATAAGATGCACATACTGAACAAAGAAAAACGTCAACATCGACGCGACAATGATGAAAGACAAACTGCCAATTTGTTGCAAAAAAGTCACGTCACATCTTGTCCCGCGTTAATGATCGGTTTGAAATGCGTTCCAGGACACGGCCGCGTCACCAGAAGCATGGCCGAAAATGATGTGCTTGATTGCACAGCATCCTCTTGGACTTTGCAGCCGGCACGATGGGAACGAACCGAAGAAGTCAAATACCGCTTTCGGGGTCGTCCTGTGAAGTATATTTAGGGTAAATAACGAACTCACTGAAATGAACAACAGTCGGAGTTATGCGAAAATGTTTGATCCGCGTTACATCGAATTGGCCTACGTCGGCCCAGAGACCATAATCCCATTGAGTTCTGTGTTGGCGGCTATAGGCGGTGGTATGATGATCTTTTGGAATCATTTACGGCGTGGAGCAACTTGGTGTGTACTCCGTCTGCGACGAAAATCCTCCGTTCAATAAAGGGCTTGTTCAACTCACGTACTCAGCTCGAATCACCGACTCACAAAGGTCTTGCTCGCATATCGACCTCATAAGTCTCTCTTATTGCCGACTGAATCGCACGGCGGAGTTCATCCCGCGACCCTAATCTTTGATTTGAAGCCGGTTTAACTCGTCGCGCATTTTTTCCAGCTCGTCCGCAAATGCGGGATTGTCAACAACATTGACACGTTCTGATGGATCGCCTTTCACGTCGTAGAGTTCTTCGTCGTCTCCGGCGCGAATATACTTCAGTCCACTGACGGATAATGATTCCATTTCACCTCGAAAAATCGGGGAGTGTCCGTGGCATGGCGGAAAGAACGCGGGTTTCGCGATCCGGCTATAGACACGACGGGGGGATACGTTCCGACTCTCCCAGAAATCGGCGAGCGTCCGTCCCGGAAAACTCGTTCCTGAAGCGTCACCAACGCGACTGTCAGAATCGACCGTTGTCGTCTGGATCAGGTCGATCACCGTCGCGGGTACGTCCACCAGACTTACCGTGTCGGCAATCCGCAGGCCGGCTGGAACGACACCTGGAAATCGTATCGCAAGAGGCACGTTGATCAGCGGTTCATAGAGGCTGTTTCCATGCAAGAATAGATCGTGCTCGCCAAAGTGTTCACCGTGGTCGGCAGTGACAATCACCAACGTGTTATCCCATACACCGCGGCGACGCAGTTCGGACTTTAGTTTACTAAGATGTTGGTCAAGGTAGCGGATGCAATCTAAATACGCTTCGCGTGAATAGGCGACTTGATCGGTCGACAGCTGCGTCTTTGTGACGTGCCACCACTGTAAGAACATTTGCATTTCGTCGGCGTTTCTTGGCCGGTGGGGAGCCTGTTCATCAGCCAAGTACGGATGATGCGCGTCCAGGTAATTCAAGAACGCGAAAAACGGGCGACGTTGGTCCGGGATAACTTGATCGTCTAGCCATGTCAAGAATTCACGGGTGACCGTCGGCGCTCGCTTACGATCCAGTTTGTCGGACTGAAATCGCTTCAGGAATCCTCCAAAGTGACTCGTCAGATTCGTCGAATTGAGAAACTGTTTGAAGCTATGGGAATAGTCTCGATAACGAATGTACCCCTGATCGATGCCTGTTTCACTACCACAGAATCGACAGTTTGCGACGAAACCGCCGGTCGCATAACCGCGCGCCCGTAAGACTTCGGCCAGCGTCGTGAATCGGTCATCTAACGGTTCGGTCCAAGAAGTGGTCAATTCATCGGGACGTTTACCAGTGAAAAGACTGGCGTGCGCGGGCAATGTCCACGGGGCTGTCGAGATGGCATGGTCAAAACAAACTCCCTCCGAGGCCAGTTGTCTTAGGAACGGTGTTTCCGCTTGGGGAAATCCCGTTGCATTGTCGTGCCCGAAATCGACCGCATCACTCCTTACCGTATCCAACACGATAAGCAATACGTTGGGAGCGTCCTTGATGTCCAACACGGGTAAGCCTTTCATGGCCTGATGTTCTTTTACGATCCCCGTTCCTTCGATGCCCAGCAGTAGCACCAATACGCACATGCTCAAGCCGAGTGCCAACGTTGGCAAGCGTTCGCAAATGCTTTGCCCACGCCGTCGGATAACACGTGAAGCCTGGACCGCAACGCCAATTGCTAACAAAGCGCGGGCGCCTGAATGCAAATGCGGCACGATGGATGTGACTTCAAAGGCGGCAAAAAATACGAACCAGATTGTCGCGACCGAGAGGTTACAGTTTCCCCGGCAGATCCGAACCAAAGACAAAAGCACAGCGGCAAGCACGAGAAACGTCGTCAGATGCGTAACCGGTGTCAGCCAATAAATGCTTTCGTTGGAACCAACGAAGTAGAACAGCACATAACGACGTATCGCGACGTAGGCGCTCTGGCTCAATCCGAGACTCAAGGCAATGACGATGGCGTACAGAACGACCTGAACGGCAGAAATCTGTGTGTCCTGAGGCTCAACGGCCCGTGCCACAGACTTTTCATAAGGTTGTGATAGTGTCGACGGATCGGTACTTGCTTCCAGCGTTGCTTTCATGACACTTTCCGTGCACTTGGTTGGGATCGTCTCAGACGTCAAGCGCCCGGTTTGACCGATCTACGTCGGATTACAGGGTTCGGGCATTTGAACCATAGCATTCCAGGGTTTAAGCGGCAGTTCAGCACGCTTTCACCCAAGGCCCGCACACCATCGATCCGCCAGGGCATGGCGGCAGAATCTGTACGACCGGATCGAGAAGAACTAGTTGGCACTC
>CBDUAB010000252.1:0-5825 GCA_965365045.1 uncultured Planctomycetales bacterium | reverse complement strand
TGGCCGACTTAAGGGACATCGATATCGGCAGCTGGTTCGGTGCGGATTTCAAAGATGAGCGAGTCCCAACCCTGGCTGATGTTCTTGCCGAGTGCAAGGGAAAAGCCGGCGTGAACATCGAATTGAAGTACTACGGTCACGACAAGCAACTTGAGCAGCGAGTCGTCGACATCGTCGAAGCGCACGACATGGCGTCAGACATCGTCATCATGTCACTAAAGATCGAGGCGGTGAGAAAGATGAAATCCATTCGGCCTGACTGGAAAGTCGGGTTGCTGATGTCCGTATCCGCCGGTGGTCTCAAAAACATCGACGCGGATTTCTTGGCCGTCAACGCCACTTTCGCCGATCGAAGGTTTATCCGAAACGCGCATGGCAACAGACAGGAAGTCTACGTTTGGACCGTCAACGATGCCCCCACCATGTCGACCATGATCGGCTGCGGTGTCGATAACATCATCACTGACAAACCCGCTTTGGCCCGGTCGGTAATTGAGCAACGAGCCCAGATGGGCGCTCCGGAGCGCATACTCTTGGAGCTGGCTGGAAATCTAGGGGTGGTTCCAGATATCGGCGAGCCTTAACATTGAGCTGGTTGAATCTCAAAATATGTTCTAAGGCGTTTCACAAAGACAAGCTATATCATGAATGCCAACGGCAGAGTTTATAGTCGATTCGGAGGCAGGACGCCCTGGAACTCCGAATCGCGGGGCTCAAATATACCATGCAGCAAGTAATAGAAGTTCACGACCCGATACTTCGACCTACCGCTACAGGCTCTGCTGAACCGATGCTTGCTCGAGAATTACTGTCGTCAAAACGCAGCCGCATGCATTGCCACGAGGTTTGGGAGGGTCTACGAAGTCTAGCCGGGGAAAATGGCAATTTTGAACCTCGATCGCTTTTCGTCTATCCGAGACCAGAGAACATTGGACTCACAGTCGATGTTGACATTGGCAACCGAGTCCAGAGTGTGAAAGCCGATTCCGCGAGCGCGCAGGGGGGCCTGAGGGCTCGCGATAGCATCGACAACATCGGGAATTATTCCATTTATTCTCAAGCGGACATTTCGTGGGCACTGCACAACGCACCTGAAACGGGACAACTTCAGATTCGTTTCACGCGTGATGGCAAGGCGGCGCGGGCAATCATTCAACTCAGCGAAGGTTGGAAGGAAAGCAAGCTGTCATGGCGTGCCTCGATGCGCAAGGAGAAATCTCCGCCACGTCAAACGAAAAGACGAAATCCGGTTGTATACAAAGCTGAATCCGCGTCGTTGGGTCGACAGCATCGGTTCCGGATGAGCGGAAAATCCGGACGAGGAATCGTTTCGTTGGTAAGACGCGAGCTATATTTGAGAATACAGGTTGTTTGTTTCTTTCGACAGTTTTGACGGGCCTCCTATGCGTAACTTAATACCAGAAATTGGCCACAAGAGCGGCGAATTCGTGTCCGAATGGGTCCGCCGTCAAACCCGCAGAACTTTGCAGTGTCGCGAGTGCGATTTGGAAGTGAACATTGCCGAACGTGCGTGCCCTCGATGCGGCGCGTCCGATCCCGTCCGCATCCCGTGGTCCGCGGCGACTGCGATTTTTGCGCTGAGCGCCTGCGTAATCATTGCCGCAATTATGTTCTTCGGTTGAACACGGATGCAGTCTTTCAAATAGTCAAAGCGCACTTGACTCACTGTCGCCGAAGCTATCTGCTTCGTGAATCGCTTCTTGGATTTGACGCCGACGCGCCCAATACATAACGAACCCCAAGCCGGCCACGATGAATGTCATCGCACGAAACAACAGTGCGATGATGAGACCGTTTCCCAATGTGACCGCGGGGATTGCGATGGTCTTGTACAGGTAGCTCAGAATGGCCTCGAACGTCCCCAAACCGCCAGGTGCAATGGGTAGCGCAGACACTGCTCCCGCTACCGGCCACATTACCATGTGCTGCGCCCATGACGGACACTTGACAGCCAATACGGAACGCGCGGTCAAATAAATGGTCGTGGCGAACAGGGTATGAGATGCAACGCTGATTCCGATCGCCGCAACCAGTGTTTTCCAGCGAAAACGGTACATGCGCAGTGCGAAGTCCAAGCGTGGAATAACAGCGCGTGCCCAATGAAAACGCTGCAAATAATGGGCCAACCAGCGCAGAGAGAATCGGTTGCTCATAACAACGGCGACTCCGATCGTCGCCACTGCAGCCAATCCCCAACATACTGATGCCATCACCTGCAACTCGTCACTTTGCCGGTTGCGTATTATCAGGGCGACAGCCGCCGATGTGAAAAGCAAGAGTGTATACAGTCCCACGACGCGATCAACAAAAATCGACGTGATTGCTTCGGTTCGTCGATCCGGTTGCTCTTTGGCGATGAAAAATGCCTTGAATAGATCGCCTCCAACTGAGCCAAATGACACAAATGTCAGCAGATAGCCGATGAATCCTAAACGAAATGCATCTGGCAAACGAAAAGGGATTCCCAGACAGCGAACGAGCAGATGCCAACGTATGAATGACAGGAGCACGGCGATTAGACATGCCGTTAAGGCAAGGGTTAGCAACGGCCAGTCCTTTGGCTGTTCGATGAACCGCCGCAAAGTATCGGGGTCGCTCTTGTGTGCCTGATATATCAACCACACGAGAAGGACCACGGGAAAGGCAATTTTCAGCAATATGATTGTGGTCTTGTTCACGGTCGTAACACGTGGAGGTGGGCTGCATTTGGCTGGCAAGGCTGATTCAGTGTCCTTCGGCGAACGTGGAAGTTCACAACGTTAGTGTGGCCGACTCGCGGGCAGGCAACACTCTTACTCCTAATCCTGGCGAGCAGGCCACTTTTTTTACAGCTTCGTTGTGTCGAGGCCGCCGACGTTCACAGCGGCACGCGATGAACGCTTCGCTTGACACCCAATCGATGGATTGGTACTTTACGAAATTCGATTGCTGCGGACAGCACGGGGCGGTAGCTCAGTTGGGAGAGCGCTTGAATGGCATTCAAGAGGTCGAGGGTTCGATTCCCTTCCGCTCCACTTTTCGCCAAGACATGGCACGTCTCAGAACGACAGAGGGAACCGTTGACGTTCCTTCGCAGGAGAGACATGGCATCGCACGGACCCTCAAAGCTGATGTTCCGCAACTGACGGTCGCCATGTTCCGCCGACGGAACAACGGCGTTCGAGATTGCGCGGCTTACCGCTCGCTCGCTTGGCGATCCAAGAAACTCTGTATCGAGTCGGCTTGCGGTCTTGTGTAACGACGTATTGGCGATTCAAACGGCAGCGGCGCGGCCGACGTTACGTGCTCATCGATCGCCTCATCGCCATCGGCCCATTTGATGCCTTCCGAAACCGGTTCATTGGCGGACATCTCGGCGCTTTGCAGACGTACCGAACCGGGTTCCCAACGTTGCTTGGCTAACGGTGTGGCGAGTTGCATTGGTGCAGCATCCCTGGTGCGTTCAGATACTTCGGCACTCACGAGATTTTCTGCGGCTGGCAGTCGGTCAAGTTGGCCCACGACCGCGGGCTTTTCCAGTGAGGCCAACAGATTAATTGCAGGGCTCAACGACGGGTCCATTTCAACGGCTGCGCGCAGATATTTCAACGCTTCATCGTCTCGACCGCGCTGGTGCAGCATGGATCCCAGATTGAAGTGAGCAATGGCCCCGCCGTGTGCGTACTCAAGATGTGAAAAGGCTTCGGCAGTGCGATTCACCTCAATGAGTAGCTTAGCGATGTTGTTGCGGTAGCGTTTGCTCTCCGGTTGTAGCGATACGGCACCAGCTAACAAGGTAAGTGCTCGCTGCATATTCCCCTGGCGAGCATAACACAGAGACAAGTCGTTCATTACGACAACGTCATTTGGGTAAACGCCAAGAAGACGATTGTAAAGAGCGATCGAACCCTCAAACTGGCCAACGCGGTGCATCATGCGAGCGTAACTTAGTAATGTAAGACGGTCGTTCGGCGCGCTTTGCAAGGCGATTTCGTAGCATCGCTTTGCCTCCGCGTTGTTTCCCTGATTTTCAGCACGACGAGCCGCCGCCAACGCTTCGCGACCCGAATAGCCGGGGCGAGTGAGCTGTCCCGCATTCAAATACTGATTCGGAACGATCATGGGAGTCGTTGTCACCCCACCCGTCGAAATTGACTGCATCGCAGGCGCATGTTGATTTGGGACATGCCGTTGACTGGCGACGTTATTTCTCGGTTGAGGCGGGCTATAGTTTCCGTAACCAGGTGAAGTCACCACAGGTACACCGGCGTGTGGTAGTGGGACACCCATGCTTGCAGAAACGGGCTGTTGTGGCAACGAATAGGCGTTGGGGCCCTGGGAAAGGTTCTGTGCCAGTGAGACATGTTGTCCGACAACTGTCAAATTGCAGAACAAGATAATGCACAGCGAGACACCGGCGTGGTGTGGCGAGGTCAGCGACAAGTATTTCCACATTCGATTCGGCTTCCTTACCAATTCCATCGGATCCTTCCGAATTCGAGACATGTCGTCGGCATCATCGACGCTCTATCCGACAGTCTTAAATCAAATCAGCCAGGTTAAGTAAGATTTGCGGCATTTGTCGATCTGTGATCAAATTCATGCTGGCACCGCAAGCCAAAGTCCGCCGGTGCCAACTGGTATCATCAGGCCAAAACACGCTTTAAGGACTGGCGCCCGAACCGGGCGGCAGCCGCGGAGACGGACGAGATTGGCGATAGGCGCGTTCGACAGCATTGATTTCCTCGGCAGACCAGGGGCGCGGAGCCATAGTAACGTGACGTACGTCAGGCAAGACGCCATCGGGAACAATCCGTGTGACGGCTTGCTGCACAGAATCAGTCCGCGTATCCGTATCCCTCTTAGTATGCCCCATCACAACGAATACCGTCCGATGTTGTTCCGGGTATTGTGTTACTATTTGCCGCACTTTGAGCTCGCCCGCTTCGGTTAGTATCTGAGTTTCGGGATGGAAATGCAAGTCAGACAGTGTGCTAGCGGCGTACCAACCGTTGTCGGCTTGTGTCACAAACGGTGCGCAAGCAGCAATGCGATCACGCACAATGAACGGTTGGGGCCAGGCGTTGTTCCTGTGCCAATCGAGCCGTACACGTTCACAAAACTCATGCAAACCGGCTTGAGATTGTGACACGCAACAAAACGCAATTAAACAAGTCAAAACGATCGATCGTCGCCGCAACATGATTCCATCCTCTGGCGAAAAAGCGCTATCGCAACATTGCGAAAAATCATCCTGATGGATGTATCGGTTGCCAACTTGCTGCGGCTGGCATAGATAGCTCTGAGCCCGTTCCAACGACCCAGGCGGACAAAACTGCCGACGTTGCCTTGCCTGCGTGGACGGCAGAGTTTCGACTGCCTTCCATGCTAGCAATCGGTCATCGGCGTTGGTGTCGCAAGGCTCTCGTCCAACGTCCGATCAGCCGGTACCATTCATCATCGGGAACATTTGTCGGACCATCGTGATGGCAGCGGGGCCAACAAGAACAACGAAAATGCCCGGGAAAATGAATAGGACTAGCGGAAAGATCAGTTGAACGGCTGTCTTCGCGGCTTTTTCTTCGGCCAATTGACTTCGTCGCGTCCGCATCGAATCACTCTGCACACGTAGTGCCTTACCAACACTCGAACCAAATTTGTCGGCTTGGATCAGGATCGAGGCCAAAGCGCGCAGATCGTCGACGCCGGTTCTCTGACCAAGTTCGTGCAGCACTTCGTTCCTTGCACGTCCCATTTGCAATTGCAGATTGCAGATTGCCAGCTCGTCGCAGATCACCTTGTATGTCCGTTGCATTTCGTCGCAA
>CBDUAB010000251.1:0-5827 GCA_965365045.1 uncultured Planctomycetales bacterium | reverse complement strand
GCGGCTAGCGCCGTTCCGCTCACTTCCGCTCCACGCCTTCGGCGAATATTTACCGAGCGAGGGACACAAGGTTGATCGTTCCACGGGTTTACGTGATGTGGTAGTGTCCCTCGCTTGCGCGTCAGGCTAGTGTGCCCCAGAATCACGCAAGGCTATTTAGAGGCCAAATTCTTTATTGTTTCCTCGTCCGCGCGGGGGGGAATCATAACTTTATTGACCTTCTGGGTCAGCGCCAATTTTTTTGAATCCACGATGGTCTTCAATGCAACGGTTGTGTGTGACCTTGGCATCGTGCTCCGTACCTATTTAACGTGCCAGCACGCGGATTGTAGGCCATTTGCCTGCGTGTTTCCAGTTTCGGTCCAATGGAGTCATCACCGCCGTGAATGATTCCTCGATGACCATCGTGCCAAGGTAACTCGGTACGACTGTTCGCCCGAAGTTGTCTTTCACGTCGCGCTACAAATTCGACCAGAATCTCGTCGAGCAACCATGACGACAAATGCATCTACTACACATGCGAAGCCACAGTCTTGCCATCTTTTTGTACGAGTATGCACATGTTAGCTGCGCCGCCGCATCTGTGTGTTACTTGACGAAGAGGTGAAAAGGGATGGGAAGAAGTTGCAAAAGATTACGAAAAAGCCGAAAAAAAGGGTTGCATCTGGGTCGGCGGCTGATCAAAATTCCTATCAGTTGGCCTTCGAGGTTTTCGAACGACCAGCGGTACACCATGAACCGGGGGAACCACGATGGAACGAAGAGACGTGCTGAAAGCTGGCCTTGCGGCGGGTGTTTCGGGTGTTCTCGCCACTGACGCGCTGGCGAATGATATCGTGGACCGGATCCAGAAGAAACAGCAACAGGAGCTGCTGCGTGATTTGTGTCCGCCGGACGGCTTTCCCGACCAATTGGCATACGAGCCCAGCCCGTTCGCCAAGAAGTTCAAGGCCGAGTTGTTCGTTATGCCACTGAAGAAACCAGTGTCCGAACTCAATCCCCCGCCAGATCCGAGCGCTCACCAACGATATGCGGAGTTTAAGCCGGAGAAACTCTACGAAATCCGGCAGACCGAATTTCAATGGGGGTATCACCCGGATTGGCCCTATTCATCAAGAACGGAAACGGAAATAAGACCTGACGGTAAGGAGGTGCCGAAAGGTTTGACGTGGGGTTGGGGCTTCGACGACATGGTTCCCGGGCCGACCTATCACGCCAAATACGATGAACCGGTCCTGGTGCGGATGATCAACGACCTGCCCCCAGTCGGCGTGACCAAAGCCAAATTCGCGCTGCCTTCGACAAGCATCCACTTACACAATGGTCACACTGCCTCGGAGAGCGACGGCAATCCGGTCGACTGGATCGACCCGGGCGAGTTTTGGGACCATCACTACGCAAACTATCCGTCCGGTGGAGATCCGCGCGAGAAACTCACGACACTTTGGTACCACGACCATCGGTTGGACTTTACGGCAGCCAATGTCTACGCGGGACTAAGCGGTTTTTATCTGCTGTTTGACGATCAAGACACGGGTGACGAAAAAACAGGGTGGAAGTTGCCCAGTTGTAAGTACGACGTGCCGATCATGCTGCACGACGTGAAGTTCGCGCTGGTCCCCACAGACCGCGAGATAGACTCCACGGACGGCGAGAAAAACTCCGCGGACGTCGACCAACACGAAGATACCGCGCAAGTTGTGTTTAACGGGTTTGAGACCGATGGCTGGCTGGGTGACATGATCACCGCGAATCGCATGATCTTTCCGCGATTTGAGGTCGAGCGTCGCAAATACCGCTTCCGCATCGTCAACGGCGGTCCGTCGCGGTTTTATCAACTGTATCTAAGCGATGCTTGCGAACTCACCAAAGTCGGCGACAAGAAAGATGATTATGTGATACGCAAGAAACGTAAGAAGCACATGACGGTGATTACCGGTGACGGCAACTTCTTGCCCGAGCCAATCGATACGGAAAGCATTTATTTGAGCACGGCTCAACGTGTCGACGTAATTATTGATTTCTCGGAGTTTGAGGACGGCGACTATCTTTTTTTGGAAAATCGTCTCGTGCAAACCAACGGCAAAGGCCCCTCGGGTGATCGGCAATTGAGCGGCGACGAACCGTGGGAGACCGGCATCATCCGGTTTGATGTCAAGGGTCCAAAGTGTGACGATCCGAGCGAAGTCCCAGATTACTTCCGTTCGCTTCCGCGCGTCGACTTGAGCGAAGTCAAATTCCGCCGACTCTGGGATTTTGACTACGACGGCGGGTTGTGGACCATTAATGGTCGCGTGATGGACAACAATCGCGTCGATGCTGGTATTGAACACGGGACGGCTGAGATCTGGACACTTCGTAATACGGGCAATGACTGGGCGCACCCCGTCCACAGTCATTTCACCGAATTCATCTTGATGAATGTCGACGGTCATCCGGTGCACGAAGATCTCATTCAGTATGGACCCACGCGGGAGGAGGTGGTGGAAGCAAAGCCACGAGGTGAGCGCACATTCGTACAACGTTTCATGGGCGGCGCACGTCGCGATGTGGCCACGATTAACGCCAATAACGAGCTTGAAGTGTATATGCGTTTTCAGGATTTCTATGGCAAGTACGTAATGCATTGTCACAACGTTGTCCATGAAGATCACGCGATGATGATTCGTTGGGACATCGTCGAACCAGGAAAAGGTTTCTCGGGACCGCGGCCAGCGTCCGAGGTCGAGTCAGAAACCCATGTGGAATTTCACCCTGGCCAATCTGTGATTGCCGAATAGTCGAAAAGCAGGAGAAGACAAATGACCGATCGAAGGGACGTGTTAACGGCTTTGGCGGCTGGTGCCGCGGCGATCCCCGCCGCCGTGCTGGCCCAGCAACCCATGGCTCACTCGGAATCGGTGAACGCACATTCGTCGACCACGGGATGTTGCTTGCCACCCGGTGCGGGCGGCGAGTATTTTCCCAACGTGGCCGTGCAGACGCATGACGGCCAGCGGGCCCTGTTTTACAACGACCTGCTGCACGAAAAGATAGTTTTGGTCAACTTTATGTCCGTAAAGAACGACGCCCACTATCCCGTTACCGCTAATCTAACCAAGGTTCAGCGGCTGTTGGGCGACCGGGTCGGTCGCGACGTCTTTATGTACTCGATCACGGTTGATCCCGAACACGATACGCCCGAGGTGCTTGCTGAATTTGCTCAGCGCAACGGCGCGCAGCCCGGTTGGCTGTTTCTGACGGGTGAACCCAACGCGGTGGACCTGATCAAGGATCGGTTTTTCGTCCACGGTTTGGCAACACACGGCAAGGACGACGGACATCCGCATGATCAAGGCAACCACCACGGTGCCACGCATGATTGCTCGATGGGTTTAGTTCGTTACGGAAATGTGTCTGCCGGCGTGTGGGGTTCGGTCGCGGCCAAAGCGGACCCGGCGCAAATCGTGGACCGATTGTCTTGGGTCTCACTTCGGCCAGTGCCGCAAGGGGCGCCGCGGCGTCGCGGTCCAGCTCGATTGAATCCTAGAATGGCTGAGGCGATCGCAAAGTTGCCAGCCAAGAAGAGCTCTTAGTTACTCGGTTACACACAAACGATTAGATGCTGATCCGATGATCCGAGGGAGACTTTCGATGCAGGCCATCTACCGTAACCTCAAATCTCATTCTGTTTCGATCGTGGCGTTTGGCATCACGTTGTTGGGCGTCGCGCTCACTTCGGCACAGCAGACAATCCCATTCGCCGATTCGCCAGTGTACTTGCTTGCCGGCAAGAGACCGATTAACCCGGGAGAATCGACTTACAAAATGGTGTCTTGGGAAAAAGCGCTGGCCCACGTCGATTGCACTTCCGATGTGATAGACAAATTGCGCCAGATCGAAGGGCTGCCGTTCTTTGGCGAGGCTCGATTTCGAATGGCCTTGGAATCAATTGGTGTCGACACCAAATACGCGGAGACTTATGCCTCAATTAAGAAGTATGCGATCTCGCATCCACACCCCAATTCGCGATTGGCAGACACCACGACCGACCCCAATACGGGCGTTGCGACCAGTAAATTCAGGACGGGCACCAGTATCTTCAGAAAGCCAGAGAAGTACGACGCATTTACCAAACCGCCGGGCACGAACATGTTGCCCACGGTGTATACGAACATGTTTGACGGTTACGGCAAGGAGATGTTCAACACGTTGCCGTCAACGAAACAGATTCCGTACAACTTGCACGATGGTTATCCCGAGGTCTCGGAGATTGACCAGACGTCGCCCACCGACGATCTGCGGGACATTTACCACCAATTGCTGGCAAAGACTGCTTTGGCACTTAAACCGCCATCTCGCGAGCAGCCCGTTGACGCGAAAATTCGGCTCAAGTCGATTCGAACTCTCGCTCAGAAAGCCATTGACATACTGGAAGGTAATCCCATACACGACCGCGCCTACAGTGGTTTTCCATTGCTGCACTACGATGGCCCCAACAAGATCAAGCACGTCACGCCGATAAAGGACGCCGATGGCAAAACGATCGGCGGCAACGTTGACATCCATCAGCTTTGGTACGACGCGCACATCGAATCGGACACAGCACTGCTGAATGCGGCCGACGTCTGGGATGTCTGCTGGACGATCACCTACACCGTCGATGTCATGTCCCGAGGCCACGATGATTTCGCGCCGTTCGCTCTCTTCACGGACGATCCTAAGATCAATAATAATAAGGGAAACGACTTTAAACCCCCACCGTCAGCGGTGGGCAAATCGCCGGCCGATTGGCCGATTCAAAAGGGGGGCTTGCCGCATTTCGGATTAGATCAGTCCTTCTACCCCATGGAAGATGGGACTCGGACGATCTTCCGGATCAAGATGCCACCCGGCAAGTACTTCCACTTGATCTATACCTGGGGCTGGAGAATGCATCCGCCTCGGATTCAGTCGACGGATCGTGCGACCAAATGTTTTCGCGATCCTGAGACTGGAGAGGAAAAGACGCTGGTGAAATGGGAAACCGATGTGTTTGGCGTTAATCCCAAGTGGGGGGATGCCGAGGCGAAAATGAATGCGATCAACATGCTCGGCGATCTTTCACCGGCCAAACGCATGTGGCATATCTTTCGTGAAGGAAGAGATATTGTCGACCGCGCCAAGCCCAACGCGCCTGATTACATGGCGGAAGTCAAGCGGATGATGCGACTGCTTCAAGGCGTGGAGGGCGACCGTAGCTTTACCACCGACTATGCACAAACGGCGTACTTTGACTGGCGCAATCGTGGCATCATGAGGCTGCCCAAATTGTATGGCACGGCAAGGACCGCTGCGAATGATATATTGGGCAGATCTATGCTAGTGGACCCCAAAACTGACCTGACGCTCCTTTATGCGAATAACACCATTTACGGTGAATTCAGTGACCGTGGCGTTACCGATTACCCGTCTTGGAAGCTGCGGGCAAAGCGCGATGAGATGGATCCCACGATCAAGATTACGATTTTCAACGCGGACTACTTTCCGCACGCATATGTGAATGTGGATTTTGGCGGATCCCGTGGATGGGAAAACCAGTTCAAATCCTCCGTACAGACTGGCGGTTCTGGATGCTGGTTTACATTCGGCCGATCGACCTGGTGGCCCAATAACAAGCCCGTGACGATTCCCGCCGCTGACCGCAAGAACGTGGAATCGGTGTTTAAGAATGCGCGGTACGTCAACTTCACTTACAACTACGAACCCTCACGCAGACTCCGATTCTATCAGTTCGATCCGACGCACCACGATGTCGCGATCTTGTCGATCCATTGATGGGTTTGCTTACACTGGGCATAAGATCTTA
>CBDUAB010000250.1:0-5851 GCA_965365045.1 uncultured Planctomycetales bacterium | reverse complement strand
TTGAGATCCAACTCGTTGCCTCTGAACCAGACATCCAAAAGCCATTGAACATGGCCTTCGACACACGCGGGCGTCTGTGGGTTACGGGGTCCGCGGAATATCCGTACGCCGCGCTGGACGGCGCGGGCCGTGATGCTATTCGCATTCTCGAAGACACCACGGGAGACGGCCGCGCCGACAAGATTACGACGTTCGTCGACGGCCTCAATATTCCCATGGGGCTGTATCCGTACAAAAACGGCGTCGTGGCCTATAGCATACCCAACATCTGGTTTTTCGCGGACACCGACGGCGACGGCCGGGCGGACAAACGTCAGATATTGTACGGTCCGCTTGGCAGGCCTCGTGACACACACGGTCTACAAAACGCTTTTCGTCGCGGCTACGACGGCTGGCTATATATCTGCCACGGCTATGCCAACACGTCGACGATCCGTGGTCGCGACGGCAGCGAAGTCACGATGCAAAGTGGAAATACCTATCGGGTGCGTTTGGACGGGTCACGTGTTGAGCAGGTGACGTGGGGACAGGTCAACCCATTTGGCATGACGTTTTTGCCGGACGGTGACATTGTTACCGCTGATTGTCACAGCAAGCCGCTCACGTTGCTACTGCCGGGAGCTCATTATTCCAGCTTTGGCAAGCCACATGACGGGCTCGGCTTCGCGCCCAACTTGATGGAGCACTCACACGGTTCGACGGCCATCTCGGGAGTCGCCGTCATTAGCGGCGAGACTTTTCCACGGGAAATGCGCGGCGATCTACTTGTGGGAAATGTAGTGACGTGTCGCGTACATCGGGACAAACTTGTTTATCACGGTTCGACGCCGAGGGCCGTCGAGCAACCCGACTTGGTCTCGACAACCGATCCATGGTTTCGGCCCGTCGACCTGCGATTCGGGCCAGACGGCGCTCTGTACATCGCCGATTTCTACAATCGCGTCATCGGCCATTACGAAGTTCCGTTGGACCATCCCCACCGCGATCGTCACCGCGGACGTATTTGGCGAGTTGTGTATCGAGGCGACGCCACTGTCGCGCCACCAACGGCCTCAGCCGTAATGGACATCCCATTAGATGGCCTACCGTTGAATAGCGATCTAGTGTCTGGCCTGGATGATCCCAATCTCACGCGACGCATGCTCATGACGGACCGGCTATCCGATCACGACCAACCCTTCACGCCGCGGTTGCGAGTAGCGATTCAGTCACCCAACGGACCACAGGAACCCTGGGATGCGATCCACTCGCTGTGGGTATTACATCGCTTAGGAATCATTTCATTTGACGACATCCGTTCACTGGCTCGCTCGTTCAAGCCGATAGCGCGCGTACACGCGCTTCGCGCTGCTAGTGAGATGCAGGCTTGGAACCAGACGCATCGCTTGTTTGTTATCGACAAACTTACAGATGACGACGCCCATGTACGCCGTGCGGCCGTGCAGGCCATTTCTCGGCATCCGCATTTGGATAGCTTGCGGCCATTAATCCAATCTCTTCAGGTTACTGACCAAGATGATCAGTTGTTGGTTCATGCATTACGAATCGCATTGCGCGACCATTTGCGCGACGATCAAGTATTCCGAGCCTATCTTGATGCGCATCCGACGCCGACGGAACGCAGCGTCCTGACCCCAATCGCCTTGGCCGTACGATCGCCTACCGCCGGCGAGTTTCTTGCCGTGACCCTAGCGGAACGCATTGACACGATTCCACCGAGCACGCTGACCTCAACGATACGGCATGCGGCACGCCACGCGCCGCTGCGCGCAGCCGCAAAGATATTGGACATCGCACGCCGCAGTACGGAAAACGACGTCGACCTACAACTCGAGCTTGTACAGGCCATCGACGATGGGTATCGCCAGCGCAACGCGGCGACGTCCGACGAACTGCGTCGCTGGGCAGCCGACTTAGCCGCATCGATCATCGACACTCCACGGGCATTCGAGTGGACGGTAGTCGGAGGTGATATCTGGGGGCTTGAGCACCGAAAATCGGCCGACAAGGGCGCCGCTATCCCGTTTCTCAGTAGCTTGCCAGGCGGCGAACAGCAGACGGGCATCTTGAAATCACGTGACTTTCGGCTACCAGCGCAATTTAGTTTCTATCTTTGCGGACATCGCGGCTTTCCAACTGAACCAGCGCTGAACGGCAATCTCGTACGACTGCGACTATTGGAAAATGGCGAAGTGATCCGACGAGCGTTCCCGCCGCGTAATGACACGGCAACGAGAATTACATGGGACCTCAAAGAGCACGCGGGCAAGCCGGCGCAGTTGGAAGTCGTCGATGGCCTCGATCTGTCAGCTTACGCGTGGCTGGCGGTTGCCCGATTCGAGCCGCCCGTGCTTTCACTTCCGCAACACGCACCGAATACGCACTCCCGACAGTTAGCCGCGGCCTATTCAATCGCGCTGCGGTTTCGTCTAACGCAGTTCATTGATGACGCGAAAGAAACGCTTCTCGACGAAGGTTCCTCCTGGCAGCTACGTGCCACGGCGGCAAATACATACATCGCCTTGCGCGGAACCGCTTCTTCAAACGACAGCAGCGCAGCGTGGAAAAGCTTGGCAGCGCTGGTGAAACAAAAGGAGCTGCCGGCGATGCTGCGCTCCGAGATTTGCCAGTCCATCGCAGAACATGATGACACGGCCATTGGCCCGTTGGCGGAACGTGTCATGAAGTTATGCTCGGCGCCGGCTCAACGCTGGTTTGCGGATCAATTACTCACAAGTTCGGACGGCGCGGCCCTGTTGCTCGAACTGATTGAACAGGGCCACGCGTCCACCCGTTTGTTACGTGACGGGGCTGTCCGTGATCGTTTGACGGCCGCAAGCATCCCGGCTGTTACAACTCGCCTCGAAAACCTGTTGGCTTCGGCGCCAAAGGAAAAGAATCTGAGTAACGTCATCGCTGCTGTCGTTGCCGCGTTTCAAGTTCGGCAAGGCGACGTCGAGCAAGGTCAGCAGCTCTTTGCGAAGCATTGTGCGACGTGTCACCAAGTCGCCGGCCAAGGCACAATTGTTGGACCTCAATTGGATGGCATCGGCAATCGCGGCGCGGAACGCTTGATCGAAGACGTACTGGACCCAAACCGTAACGTGGACCATACGTTTCGCACCGTTGTACTGGCATTGACGGATGGTCGCATCGTTAGTGGGCTCGTGCGTCGTGAGGACGCAAACAACATAGCCTTGGTGGACAAAGAAGCGAAAGAACTCACCATCGCAGTCGTGGACATCGAAGAACGCCAACAGTCGACGACGAGCCTGATGCCAAGTGACTTTGATGCGGTCCTGAAAGCAGATGAAATGGCTGATCTGTTTACGTACCTTTTGAGCCTGTCAAAGCTTCAACCGTCGACATATCCTGATTCTGCTCCTTGAATCAGCGGTGGCAGGTAATACCCAACGCAATTCGAGATTACATCAAAAAGCCGCTGTTTGATACGAAATAGTCGCCGTGATGCTCCGACTAAGTGTTGTCCTGACAAAATGCATCAAGGTATGCCAATTCGCGTCTTTTGCTTTATAATGCTGAACTAGTGGCAGTGGGCCACTCGAGCCGAGAGTGACTTTGACGTCGTCAACACCGTGCAGGGTTCGTATGACATACCGTGTCTTGAGCGCCAATCGCGCCGGTTGTTTTGTGGTCGCACCGATCACTCTCAGCCCAAGTCACCTGCTTGTTTGGATCAGCACCTTACCTTGAAGAGAGAACCATGTCTCGAATTTGCACATCGCTGCTATCCGTGTGTTTCGTCGCGCCCATAATGACTGGCGCGGCCTACGCAGACGACGCAGCACAAAGTGAAGTGCAAGTTGGCCGCCAGGTCACCGACTTTACGCTGCGGGACTTTCGCGGAAAAACGCATTCGCTCGACGACTACGACCAGGATCTATTGGTTGTCGCATTCCTGGGTACCGAATGCCCGTTGGCCAAACTGTACGGGCCAAAATTGGTGGAACTTGCCAGCGAGTTTCCGGAGGACGCCGTCGGTTTTGTCGGCATCAACTCGAACACACAAGATTCCATTACCGAGATTGCCGCCTATGCACGCATCCATGGAATCTCGTTTCCGATCCTAAAAGACGTTGGCAATCAGGTTGCGGACCAATTTGCAGCCGTTCGGACCCCAGAAGTGTTCGTATTGGATCGAGACCGAAAGGTGCGTTATTGGGGAAGAATCGACGACCAATATGGCATCGGGTACGTGCGCGATGAGGCCCGGCGGCGTGATCTGCACATCGCGCTTAATGAATTGCTCGCTGGCGACGATGTTACGTGCCCGGCGGAGGCATCGGTCGGTTGCCATATTGGACGAATTAAGCAACCGCAAGCTGACAGCGAGGTCACTTACTCGAATCAAATAGCCCGCATTCTGCAAAAGCGATGCGTGGAATGCCATCGTACCGGTGACATTGCGCCATTCGATTTGACGGAATACGAAGAGGTAGTTGGTTGGGCGGAAATGATTGGTGAAGTCGTCGAGGAGCAACGCATGCCGCCCTGGCACGCGAGCCCTGAGTTCGGACATTTTGCCAATGACCGTCGCTTGACGGAGGAAGAAAAGTCATTGATTTTCGCTTGGATCGAAGCCGGTGCACCGGAAGGGGATCCAAACGATTTGCCAACACCGATGGAATATGTCAGCGGATGGCAGCTTACGACGGAACCGGATCTGGTTAGCTACATCCAGGACGAGCCATTCGAAGTCAAGGCAGAAGGAACCGTCGCCTACAAATACTTTCGCATGGACCCCGGATTCGAAACGGACAAATTGCTCAAGGGAATCGAAGTCTTGCCCGGCGACCGCGCTGTCGTCCATCACATATTGGTATTTACCGACTCAGGTGATGGGTCCACCCAAGATGTTAGCGGAGGAGGAGCTCGAGGTTTCTTGGCAGGCTACGTTCCGGGCATGCGGGCCGCAATGTTCCCGAAGGGCATGGCAAAGCGCATTCCGGCCGGCTCCAAACTAGTGTTTCAGATACATTACACGCCGGTCGGTTCAGTCCGTTATGACCGCAGCAAGATCGGTTTCGTGTTTGCTGACCCCGAGGAAATCACGCACGTAGTCAAAACCGTTGGCGTATTTCAACCGTATATTTCCATCCCGAAAAACACTGACAATCATCGCGAAGTCACGAAAAGCCGCATCGCCGAACCTGTTCGGCTGCTTGGCCTCACACCGCATATGCACCTGCGTGGCAAGTCATTCAGGATTCAGATCAAGCCGCCGGGACAGGCGGATTGGACGACAATTCTTGACGTACCAAAATACGATTTCAACTGGCAGACGAATTACGAACTTGCCGAATCTATCGAATTGCCGGCGGATACCTACGTGAAGTGTATCGCCGCCTTTGACAACTCCGAGGGCAACCTAAACAACCCCGACCCAAGCAGCAACGTCCGTTGGGGCAACCAATCGTGGGAAGAGATGCTGATTGGTTACATTGACGTAGCGCAAGAATTCGACCCCGAAAAAATTGTTCAGCGTCCGGACGCGTCTAAAACTGGAAAACTGAAGGCGGAGGAATTTGTCCTCCAACTCGACAAGGACGACGACAACCGCCTCAGCGAGGACGAGCTTCCAAAACGCCTCCGACGGATCTTTAAATTGGCCGACGCCGATAAAGACACGACACTCGATTTTGAGGAAGTTCAAAAGGCATTCAGTATCTTTTTGCGATGATTCAGGATCCATCAAATGGAAATCATCAACGAGGGAAAATCTCGTTATTGCCTATTTGGATTCGCCGTTCTGCTGCTGGCATGTCAAGGTGTTTCACTGGCGGACGATCCCGTATTTTCCGGCCCGCAGGTCGGAGAACAGCTTCCGCCG
>CBDUAB010000249.1:0-5854 GCA_965365045.1 uncultured Planctomycetales bacterium | reverse complement strand
CCGAAGGCTGCAATGCCGTTGGTCGTAGGACGGATTGGCCAAGTCGTGAGAGAATTAACCATTCTCTTCGCCATTTGGGCCCGCCCCAAACTTGTACGGCTCGTCGGCCTCGGAAAATCGCTATTTCTTCACACGAAAACTGGGCCTAGCCTGCAGCCGATGTTGCTAGCCGTGCGCGAAAACGCCAACTAAAATGAATGTTTTCGCGTCCGTTCACCCAACGATTGCAGATGACGGATAAGACCCACGAGCCCTCGACGACGGTCTCCCGCAAAACCGTGGCGAAATTGCTGATGGCCGCGTGCGCTGTTTACTTGCTCTATTTGACGTCAAAGGTCTATACGCTCGTACAGGCTACCAAGGATGCGGCCACGGCAGCCAATGACGTTCGTCACGTGGTTGCGTCGGAAGAGTTGATTTTGCAGTTAACTCCCAAGCTCAAACTGCTTTCGCAAAGCATGCTTAATCTACAGGTACCGGAACATCAGAGTGTTCAATTGTTCGCGACAGATGTGGATGTTCACGATTTGGATGGGAACCAGGACGCGCATTTCGAAAGCAGAATTCCAGGCGTCTCCATGCAAGCCGCAACGTGGCCTATTGAACCAGATTCGACAACCAAAAATCGTGATGGTTTAGCCCTTTGGCGGCCACTGCTAGACGGCACTGCCTTTTTCGAAAACGCCAAGTTTTACATTATCGATGGGCGGTTTACGAACGACGAGCTGGGTGAGTTTGATTCGAATGTCGGCTTTTCCGGTTTGGCTTTTACCAAACATGGGAAATGGCGCGCTATCCATTCCCGGCAAACAGTGCGCTGGCAGCAGACAACGGATACCTCGACGGAACAACACGACTGGCAGATCACCTCCTGGCGCACACGGGACCTGGCGACCGAAGACTGTGACCAACAGTTGTTCGATGAGGTCCTTGATCAAGTCTTGCCGGACGAACGAGAACGTCGGCGCGCGCAAGAATCAATCCACGAAACACTCTTAACGCCCTTCTTACTCGAACAAAAGTTGCCGATTGAGTACTACACGCCCTACTTTGCGCCGGACTCTCTCAGCCAACATCCAAGCCTTTCCGTGGTCGACATTGATCAAGATGGATTCGATGATCTCTACGTCATGGCGCGTTGGGGCAAGAATCTGCTGTTGCAAAATCAACGAGATGGCACGTTTCGCGAAAATGCGGCCGGCTGGGGCCTGGATATCGACGGCCGATCAACCAGTGCGGTATTCGCTGATTTCGACAACGATGGCGATCCCGATCTGCTCTTGGGACGCAGCCTTGAACGAAGCATGTACTTGGTTAATGAGGATGGAAACTTTGTCGACCGCAGCCAAGACCTGGTATCTGGGGACTTGCCTTATCTGGTCACATCCGTGTCGTCGGCGGATTTCAACGGGGATGGCTTGTTGGACATTTACTTGTGCACGTATAGTGCGTCGCTGTTAACGGAACGACTGTTCCAAGATGACACAGGAGGTGATTCGAAAGCCTGGCCAGACGAATTTCTAACGAAATCGCAAGCTACGAAACTTCGTACATTGACCAAGACCGCGCACCGGATCCTGAATCAGGTAGGTCCGCCAAATGTTTTGCTGGTAAATCGTGGAAACGGTCACTTTGAAACGGCACCCGACGACCATGCTTTGGCGCTGTGGCGCAGCACGCTGCAAGCGACCTGGGCTGATTATGATCAAGATGGTGATCCTGACCTGTATGTGGCGAATGATTTCGCGCCGGGCAATCTGTTTCGAAACAATGGAACACAGGGATTCGTCGACGTGAGCGACGTTATGAACGCCGCCAACATGGGTGCGGGCATGGGTGCGTCCTGGGGCGATTACGACAATGACGGTAAGCAGGATGTCTACATCTCGAACATGTACAGCAAAGCGGGGCTGCGCATTACGGCGCAGGTCCCCAACATCGACCAGCGATTTGTTCGCTTTGCCGAAGGTAACATGATGTTTCGCAATTTGGGAGACAACTTCGACAACGTAGCCGGCCTCGAGCCTCCAGCGTTAATGGTGGCCAAAGCCGGATGGTCATGGGGCGGGCAGTTTGTTGACATTGATAATGACTGCGATTTGGACATCTACGTGTGCAGTGGTTATTACACGGTTCCCGAAGAGTTGGCATCGGACGTCGATTTGTGAAGCAATTATTGGCGCGCGGTCGTGCGCACCGACGAAGATCTTGGCAAATCGTTTCGACGTTCCGAAGGCTGGAAAACAGATGCTTTTTCGGGAGAGAAAGCGCCGGAACTTGATCATCGCGTCCAGGACGGCGGGCGTGTGGAAGACGGCAAGTTTTTGACGCACTCGCATAGTGGTCACGAACGGAATCACTTGTTCCTTAGCAGTGCCGGCACGGAATTCACGGACATCTCCACGGTCTCCGGCTTGGACTCCATCGCCGATAGTCGAGGATTCGTTCTGTGGGACTACGATCGTGACGGCTGGCAAGACATCGCGCTGGTAAACGCCAACGCACCACTTTTGAATGTGTACCGCAATCAAATCGGCAGCTTGCAACAATCCGGCGGGGATCAAACGGGCAAGATGATTGCTGTGCGGCTGGTTGGCGGCAATGTTGCGGCCAATCCGTCGACCACTTATGGACCTCGAGACGGTTATGGCGCCAAGATCAACGTATCGCTGGCCGATCTGACGATCCAGCGCGAACATCGCTGTGGTGACGGATTCGCCGTGCAAAATAGCAATACGATGATCGTCGGAATCGGCGATTGCGATCGTGTTGAGTCGGTTGAAGTAGTCTGGCCGTCGGGAAGGACGCAAACAACGGGGAAACTGGCGGCAGGCACACTGTTGACTGTCTATGAAAACCCGTCGGACGCTCCCGATCCGAACGGATTTGTGACGCAGCCTTATGTTGTCGACCTTCCTTCGGTCGTAATTCGTCCCGAATCGCCTACTGAAACGCAGACGCTAACGCTCTCCGGTGCACAATCAGCTTCACCTGACTCGTCGGATTCGTCCCGATTAAGGCTGTACACGACCATGGCAACGTGGTGCGCGGCCTGCAAACGTCTTCAACCTCAGCTCGATCATTTACGTGCTTATCATCCAAACGACGAATTGGAAATGTACGGCGTGCCGGTCGATACGTCGGACACGTCTGAAAAACTTCACGCGTACATGACAACCTATCAACCGCCGTACGAGCTGGTTTGGGAACTAACCGAGCAGGAGCGGGCCAAGGTCGAGAGATTGATTGGGCGAGCCATCAAAGGCTCGGCGCTACCTTCGACGGTAATCACCGATAGCGGCGGCAAGGTCTTGCATATATTCGCGGGTGTGCCCACTGTTTCGGACCTTGGACGGCTCCGGGCGCAAATCATGGAGTGAAGTCGGGGACAATGCTTTCGTCGGATAGGCTTCCAGCCTGTCATGCCAAGGACCATAATACCAAGTGTGACAATCCATCAGTCGTACTGCTCGATCGTCATCTGCCTCGACAGGCTGGAATCGTATCCCACGAAAAAACGGACGTGCGGCACTTCGCACGTCCGTAGACTTCACTTGGAATTCCGGTCGTCTGCTTACTTAACTAGCGATTGACATACCGCACGGTGTATCCGACCAATGCAACGAATCCAAGCAGCGTCAAAACCAGGCTGGATGGCTCAGGAACCACATCGACTTCCATTTCCCAGACCGAGAAGCCCCACTGACTGCCGCGAACTTGACCGTGCATCATGACGTATTGGCCTTCCGGTGTTTCACTGGCCCCCACAACGGGAGGATCAACACCTTCTACCTGCATGTGAGTCACCAGGTCGACAAACCCAGGGTCACCAAAACCGCCAAAATTGATGATATTGTCAACATCACCACCGTGATTTGGTGGCGCCGTGCCGTCCTGGTCAAAACCACGGACCGTCGCGGCCAACGACCAAATGGGATCCGAGGGATTCGTCACCCCACCCGGATCGGTATTGCTGACTAGGATGTCGTAATCTTGGCCAAACGCCGCTTCCCAATCGATCCGGATTTCCGCTAGCTGATACGACTGCCCCAAGTCGACGTAGAACCATTCGTTGTCATTCCCGTCACCCCCCGGAGGGTCATCCAGGTTGTTGCCCGTCGCGATACGCGTGCCACGGTCACCGTCCCACAAGGCATCCGTGTTCCCCAAATCGGGAACCTCAGCGGACGACATGAACGTAGGCGCTCCGGCGAGATCTAGTTGTATTTGTGCCAAGCATTGACCGGTAAATGTCGCTGCAACGATCAGTGCCATAGCGGCAGACAAAGTGTATTGAAAACTCTTCCTCATTATGCAACCTCTCAAAAGTAATTTTTCGTTTCGACGTTGGCAGCAACTTCCGCCAGACCTGAAGGACAGGCACACGTCGAAGAAGCCGCAAGAAAACCGATTGCAATCGCGATATCGGGCGCTTCGACAACAGCAAATTGGCATCGCTTCTAGAGGTGAGAAACGAAGGGCAGTGCCGAAGAGGACTAGATGGAGCGATAGAATCGAACGATATCGATTGTTGCGCTCACGGGCGGCACCTCAAGAATTGACGATAGAGGATCGGGTCAGTTAATTAGGTCAATCTTCCTTTCGTGCTGCGTAGCTTAGGCAGGATTCCATGCCGCGTCAACAAGTTTTCCGGCCGTCCAGTCCGGATTTTATTGAAATTGGACTTTGCCACGTCGTATCGCAAAAAAAACATGGAAACTGAGGAAAAGGATTGGCGCTGGGCATAGAGCGCGCTGGTGCTGTCGTGAATGATTCTGGGTGGGTCACGCGAGCCGAGCGTGACCCTGATAGCGGATTGAAGCTGTTTTCGGCAACCAAGGCGTATTGAGTGACACTCGGCTCGTGCCACCCACCTTGGCTTTTTGGCTTTAGCGGGGTGTCCCACAATCACGAAATGCTATCTAGAATCACCAGCATGATGAGAATAGTAACGAGTATGTCGCGGCGGGTAACGGCATTGTTTTCGATTCTATCGCGCCCAACGATGGGCATGGCGATCTGCGCAGCGGTTGTCTGGCAGCACAACGGTTTCGCGGACGAAAAGGATTCAGTTTTCGCGCCGAACGCAAAGCCAATTCAGGTTCTAACCGACGGCGCTGGCGAGGGGCCTGCTTGGCATCCGGAATTGGGCCTGTTTTTTAGCGGGAACAATCAGATTCGTCGTTTGGACCGCGACGGCCAAGTGTATGTATTCCGAAATCCGTCGGGATCGAACGGATTGCTAATGGATGCGCGGCTGCGATTGCTCACGTGTGAACCAGGCCAACGTCGCGTCACGCGTACCGATCCCAAAAATGGCCAAATGCAAGTGCTGGCGGAACGTTTCGAAGGCAATGCGTTCAACCAACCCAATGACATAACCGTGGACAGTCGTGGCCGTATTTACTTTACGGATCCGCGCTACGGAAGTCGCGATGGGATGGACATTCGCGACAGCGAGGGACGTGTCGTGGAAGGTGTTTACCGCATCGACCCGGATGGCAACCTGTCCAGGATTATTACACACAAAGTTGACCGACCGAACGGCTTAGCTGTGACGGCCGACGATCGCTACCTGTTTGTCGCCGACAATAACAACAACTCGCCAGACGGTGCGCGAAAACTATGGCGGTTTGATTTGTCCGCCAGCGGCACCGTTAGCGTGGAATCTCGACGGCTGATTTACGACTGGGAATCGGGCCGCGGGCCGGACGGGATGGCATTGGACACAGCGGGAAGACTGTACGTTGCAGGTGGGCGCAACAAACCCACGGAGTTCGAGACGGCCGCCGAGCACCGTGGCGGGATTTACGTCTTTTCGCCGCAAGGCGGCTTTCTGAATTTCGTGGCGGTT
>CBDUAB010000248.1:0-5875 GCA_965365045.1 uncultured Planctomycetales bacterium | reverse complement strand
TCAACTTCTTGGCTTGCTTGTTGATACTGTTCCAATTGGTCACGCATGGCTGACAATTGGTTGGACGTAGCGCCAGCGGCCTGAGCCAATTCAATCGCGCGTTGTTCCGCGCGAATGGCTTCGTCGTATCTGCTGGCAGCGGCGTACGCCATAGCTAATGTTACCAGAGGCTGCGGGTCCCGATGCTGGGCCAGTTGGGATGCTCGTTCGGCTAAATGAATTGCCTCGTCCAGCCGGCGCGTATCGCCCTGTCCCGTTGTTACCAGCAAATGAGCCAACGCGACAAGTCCCTGTCCCCAGTCAGGCTTCAATTTCAACGACTGGCGCAAGTGTAGGATTGCCCCCTCCGTGTCGCCTGCCGAAGCGAGGGACAATCCCAGACGGCCATGGGCAAGCGCATCGTCCGGGCGCAGCTCCAGCGCCTGTCGAAACCAGTCGATCGCCTCTTGTAAGTGACCTTGCTTGGACAGTAGCTCGCCCAAGCGTATACAGGATCGTGCGTCGATCGGGTCCAGACGAACGGCCTCGCGCGCATGCCGGATGGATGATGCGAGATCTCCTTGAGCCAATAGTGAGATCGCCAAGAATCCTTGCGTTTCGGGATCGTCCGGCCTTAATCGTTCTGCTTTGCGCATTTGCTCGATAGCTGCCTGCGTGTTTTTCTGGGCCAGCAACAGCCGGCCGAGATTCTTATAGGCATCAACAAATGTTGGATCAATGTCCACCGCCTGGCGTAGGTGTTCGATCGCCTCAGGCAACTGCCCCTGCAAAGCCAGGGCGCTAGCTAGGTTGTTATGTGCCTGAGCGTAGCTTCCATCGAGTTGTAGGGCGCGCCGATAATGAAGGATCGCCTCGGGCAATTCGCGTCGAGAGGCGAGGACAAATCCGAGGTTATTGTGGGCCTGAGCGTTGTTGGGTTGGACATCCAGGAGGTGTGCGAAGTGCAAACGCGCTTCGTCTAGATGGCCGAGCGAAAGCAGCAGATTGCCGAGGTTTTGGCAGGCTTCGAGTAAGTCGGGATTGAGCTCCAGGATTTGACGATAATGGTCGCGAGCCTCCTCCAGGTTTCCCGTGGCACGCAACAGATTGGCAAGATTGGTGTGGGCTCTGACGTGTGTGGCATCGAGCTGGATCGCTTGCCGATAGCTTGCTACGGCCTCATCCAGCTGTCCCAGTTCGGTAAGTGTGATTCCCAGGTTGTAGTGGCCGGTAGCATCGTTGGGCTTCACTGCAAGGGCCTGCCGAAAGTAGTCGGCGCCCGATTCCGGTTCGTTGCGATCCAACATCTCACGTCCGATTCGATAAAGCAATTCAGGATAACCTGGATCATGGCTTAGTTCGTCGGCATGCTGCGATGTGAAGTTGATCGCAGCTTCCCACGATTGCTGGTCGATTAGCTCGGCGACCAACGGCAGCAGTCGTGGCTTGGCGGGTGCTGCATACCAACGCCCTTCAAAAGGCAACGCGGCTTGAACCAGAGCTGCACCGCTGAGCGCAAGCTTCTCGGTGTCGGATGCCAATTGCTCGACGTCGACCGGCCCCTTATAAATCGCGGCCAGCCGTCCCGATGAATCAATCAGGAAGCTGGTCGGAACAGGTAGCGGTCGATGGGGCTTGAATAAATAATTGTGCACTGCTTGGAGCCGATCGACCAGCGATGCGGTGGCGTGACCAGCAAGGAAGGGAAACTCGATCCGTTCCAGCAGCCGATTGGCAGCCTGTTCGGCGGGCCGTTGTTCTTCCTTGTCGGGCTGCAGCGCGTCGACTGAAAGTGCCACCACCTGCAGTCCGCTATCGCGCAGTAGCGGTTCGTTTCGCGCAATTTGGCTCAGCTCATCCACACAAGGTTGACACCCGCTCGCCCAGAGGTTTATCAACAGCGGAGCCCCGAGGTGTCGCGCCAGGTCCACCTCTTGCCCGTCGTTTGTACGAAAAGCGAGCGGCGGAAGCGGCACGCGTGCGGAAAGAAAACTGCGCGATCGTCCGCTAGGGCTGGGGACTCGTGTTTGCGAGGGAACTACCGCAAGTTTACGAGTTGGTATCCGCCATGGCCGTGCGGCACCGCTTCCCTGCACAATTTTATAATGCCGGTCGGCTTGCAAGCCCGTGAACTCCTCGATCGGACCGCCGGGCCAGTGTACGGCAAGACGCTCGATGCGTTGGGCATCCCCTAAACCGAAGTGAAGCCATTTACTGGATTGGCTTAGGTAACCCTCGCCAGCGCGCAGCGTCCTTATCAGCTGCGGCTGACGCGAACTCGACAGAATCAGCTCCACGCGCGCACCGATGGCATCCCGATTACACGAGCGTCCCTGCAACCGTACTGCCAGATAATGGTGGCCAGTCGCGCCGACGTTGCTAAGAAAGCGGACCCGCGGCGCCGTGCGATTTACCAGCCAGACGTCCAAATCGCCGTCCAGGTCCCAATCGGTCAGCCCCATCGCGCGGCCGTCGTCGGAAAAATCAAATCCCGTGACGGCCGACACATTCGCGAAGCGGCCATCGCCGAGCCCTAAATAGGCGCAGTTTCGTTCGTGGCCGCTGAACGAATAACCCGCCTTGACGAGCTGAAAGAGTCTATTTTCCGCCGTCTGGTAGTCTTCCGATACGGCGGAACGGGCAAGTTTCCGCGTCGGTGATCGCGACACGACCTGTCGCCAATAGAAACTTCACAAGTCAGCCGTCGTCTCTTGCGTAAGATATCCGTTCGTGACTAGCAGATCCTCCCACGAATCGTTGTTGATATCGGCAAACAGCGATCCCCAAGCCCAACGGCCCATGGTGACGCGAGCGCCCGCGCTTACGTCACGAAACGTTCCGTCTCCGATATTTCGCAACAGCGTATTTCCCCGGGCCATCTGTTGAAACAGCGATCGCGTCTCGTCTGTCGCGTGTTGTTTGAATCGACGTTGAAACGTAATGCGGTTTCCAGCGGAGGAGAACATGTTGCTAACGTATACATCCATCAGTCCGTCACAGTCGTAATCACCCCACGTAACGGACATACCAAAGTTCGCGTCAACGGCGCCGGCGGCCGGCGCCAAGTCATGGAAACTGCCGCCATCGTTGCGGTAGAGATTGTTGTGCCCAAAGTCGTTGGCCACGTAGAGGTCCAGATCGCCGTCGTTGTCAAAGTCTTCCCAGGCAGCGGCCCGGCTGAGACGTGTGTTATTTTCGTCCAAGCCCACTTCCTTCGTAACGTCCGTGAAGTTCAAGTCTCCGTCGTTGCGAAAAAGGGCGTTGTGTCCACCACCATTTGCGTCAAAGAGCGGGTCTCTCCGGCCGATAATCGAAAAATCATCGGTCCCTTCGGAAAAATAATTGCACGCATAAAGATCCAAATCACCATCCTGGTCATAGTCGGCGGCGGACAAACTGTATTCGTACGTTCCGTCTAACGGCGTGCGCGGTGTAAAATGGCCAGCCCCGTCGTTTTCGAACAGCAATATCTGAGCGCTGGTCAGGACTGCCAAATCCTGGTCGGCGTCGTTATCCAGGTCAACCAGAAGGGCGCTGTAAGACCAATCCAAAATGTCGATACCGGCCTGCTGGGAGGCATCCGTGACGGTTCCATCGTTGTTCTGCAGAAACAAACGATCCGGAAGCCCACCAGGTTGGCAGAAGTAGACGTCATCCAGCGAATCGCCGTTGACATCGCCCAGAGCCAGTCCGTTCGGTGCCTCGAGCAACCGTGTGCTGAGGCGGCCTTCCAACCGTTCCATCCAATGTCCGGCACCATGAACCAGTTGCTCACGATACGCACGATTGTCCGCGATCACCGACTCCGTGCAATCCGCGAAGAGCGTGGCGTGTTGCGACTGAATCGCAGCCTCTTCAAAATCATCGACTTTGATCGACGTCAGCCGCAACATGGAGGTGGTTGCATCTCGTGACCATTGTGTGTCCCACGTCGCCGTTTGCTGGATAGTGCCCGCCGCCGTACGCCCGCTTCCTTCGTAGTAGACCGTCACCGCGACTTCGGATTCCGCTGGCCGCACGCGAACAATCTTGAATTTGACGCGACGGTTTGTTTCGCCAAGCCCGGCCGCCAAACCATCGAGCGCTCGCTGTAGGCCGGCCGGGCCACGGAACTCCTCGCTCCGTGCAACGTTGGGTTCGTTCGAGTTGCGTCGCACGACAAGGGCTTTATCCCGGTGCACTTCGCTCAAAGACGAGGGGCGGAGCGCTACACAAGTAAAGTCGGACGATACGATTGTGTCTAGTTGTTCGCCTTTGACTGACGCGACTTGTTCCAGTATTCCTGCCAGCACCTGCAGGCTTGCCTCGCTCTTTTCGGCAAGGTCTTCAGTTTCCCAGCCGTCTTTGAGCGGGTCCAAAATCCGCAACCGATTCGCCTGCTGAGCTTGGGACTGAGCCGTAGCGACCATGATTGCCACAACGTTGTCCCGCGAAGCTGACGTAGTTAAGTCCAAGGAGCTGTCCACACCTGGCGGCTGGTGCGTTTCGGGACGCGGCCACAAGTACCAGGCAACGCTAAATGCCAACACCAATAAACAAACAACAGCCACTAGCGCGCGCCAGCCGACTTCCGGCAGTTGTTTGCGGCGGATTGCATGTCGGCCTTGAGAGGTCTTGGAACTATTTGGCTTATTGCCCATGCGGAGAGATAAACCTTAATGGGCGATGATACATCGCATCGTTGGTCCTTATCCGCCAACGTTACGTACATTCAATGTGTATTGCCAGTTTCCCATTTGATTTCGGTTCCGACGAAGTTGAAACTCCCGTGCGAAGATTTTGGATAAATGCCAACCTTCCTCGCTCGGCTTGACCGCTTCGAATCCTTCCACGCCATGAAGTTTGATGGTGAAATCGAGATCCTCCCCCCGCGCATCGATGATCCAGTATTCCTCTACCCTCGCACGGTGGTATGCCAGCGGAAGATCGACCAGATCCTTTTTTTCGGAGCTGTTACTCACCACTTCCAGGATCCAGTCGGGGCCACCGCGTAACTCTAATCCGTCCTCTTCGTCCGCGGTTGGAACAATGGATACGCGTCCGCTACGGAAGCTTTCCCAGCTAACAAACGAATCATCGGGTTCCGTCGAGAGCCCGGCGTCGTCATCGGTCACCCACGCACCGTCACAAAAATGCTCGCCCAGGTCGAACTGCTTGACAAGGTTCCCAACAACACGACTGACCTCAGCCTTCACTTTATTGTGGGAGTGAAGTTTCTCGGGACTCATGTCAACGAGTACCTCACCATTGATGAAGGAAATCGAACCGTGATTAGGGAACGTGTCGGACCGAGCCCATTGCCGAAAACCGGTAAGCGACCCGGCAAAATCTGGCACCGCGATGTGTAGAGTATCGTAGCTTGTCCGAACAATCACGAATGTGTCCTCTCTTCGGCCGACCCTCTTTCTAGTCTAGCGGACATGCCGTGAGTTCTCCAGACAACTGATGATTATCTACAAGCCAAAAAGGGACGTCAAACCCTGGGTTTTGGCAACAGAAACATCAGAAAACAGAGACCTTGCAATGGATACGTTACGGGCTGCTTGTTGCTTCGCTGCGTCAGAATACGCTCGACGGGGGTTTGCGGAAGCAAGGTCAGGTGATAACACTTTGCCATGGCAAAAGCATCAATCTCATTGCACCAATATGAAGTTAGAATAGGTCTTGTCGCGCTACAATTGATATTCCATGCCAATTGTTTCGGACAAAATCCTCCAGTCGTCCCCACGCGCGACGTGCTTGTCGCGAGTGACCTTAGCGAGGAGGAAGCCGATTTTCGCCATTTACTGGCAACCCGCTGTGGACGCTGCCATGTCGCACCGTCACCCGATATCGCTCCAAGGCCTCGCTGGCGGTTTATGTTGACGGAGATGCATCGACACCTCGAGGAACTTGG
>CBDUAB010000247.1:0-5879 GCA_965365045.1 uncultured Planctomycetales bacterium | reverse complement strand
TAGTCGTCACGCTCCCGCGTGACGAGACTCGCTAGCGACTTGTCCATCATCATTCTACCAGCACGCGGGAGCGTGATGACTACATTGGACGATTCCCTCGCGATGCGGCCTCTCATCCCTTGAATTCCGTAACTGCGCCAAGTTAAGTTAGTTGTCATGGGGAATCTTCGCGGCGGCTGCCGCGAAAGCGTCGAATGTGTCCTGATTGAACAATACGAATCGCACGACCGAGGGTTGACCATTTTCGCGCAAAAAGGCAGTAGCCGTTTCCAACGCGACGCGGCCAGCTTGGTCTAACGGGTAGCCATAGGCGCCAGCGCTGAGTGCTGGAAAAGCCACTTGCTCGCATACATTCTCGATAGCAAGTTGTAGCGATTTGCGATACGCGTTCGCCAGCAGGCCAGCCTCACCGTGTTCGCCTCCGCGCCAAACGGGACCCACCGCATGAATGACGTGCTTCGCCGCGAGGTTCCCCGCGCCGCTGATCACAGCCGAACCAGTCGGGCAACCGTCGGGATTCTTGCGATTCGTCTCCGCCATGATGTCTCCACCGCCGTGACGGTGAATTGCTCCATCCACACCACCGCCACCCGCAAGACGGCTGTTGGCCGCGTTGACGATGGCATCAACCTGTTGGTTGGTGATATCGCCAATGACTAATTCAAGTTGACATGCACCGATGTTGAATTGCATTCTTATTCTGGCTCGATCCAACCTAATGAACGATTCACGGCTCGTTGCCATTGAGCATAGTATTCGTTGCGGCCCGTGTCAGCCATCGTCGGTTTGAAATCTCGATCCAACTGCCAACAGGCGGCCAATTCATCCAGATCATTCCAGTAACCGACTGCCAGGCCGGCTAGAAAAGCTGCCCCCAGAGCTGTTGTTTCGGCGACTTTGGGTCGGCAAACTTTGGTTCCCAGCAAGTCGGCTTGGAATTGCATCAGGTCATTATTGGCGGCCGCACCACCGTCCACTTTGAGTTCGCCCAGTTGGATATCGGCGTCTTTCTGCATCGCATCCAGAACGTCACGGGATTGAAACGCCATCGATTCGATCGCCGCTCGGGCCAGGTGTCCGGCGGACGTGCCCCGCGTAATTCCCAGCAATGTTCCGCGCGCGTAGGGATCCCAATAGGGCGCGCCAAGTCCGACGAAGGCCGGCACGAGGTAAATACCACCATTGTCCTCGACCGTGGCCGCCAAAGCTTCCACGTCGGCCGAAGATTCAATCAAGCCGAGGCCGTCGCGCAGCCACTGCACAACAGCGCCGCCAATAAACACCGAACCCTCTAGGCAATACGTCGTGACTCCGCCCACCTGCCAGCCAATGGTGGTCAACAGATTGTTTTTCGAGGCCTTTGGTTCCGTGCCCGTATTGAGCAACATAAAGCAGCCCGTGCCATATGTGTTCTTGGCGGAACCCGGCGCAAAACAAGCTTGCCCGAAAGTTGCCGCTTGCTGATCGCCGGCAATACCGGCAATCGGTATCGCGGTCCCGAACAAATCGGTGGATGTTTCACCATAGACTTCGCTGGATGAGTGGACGGCGGGCAACATGGCTCGCGGCACATCGAGGATTTTTAACAGCTCGTCGTCCCACTGCAGCGTGTGAATGTTGAACATCAATGTGCGACTGGCATTGCTTACATCCGTCACATGACATCGCCCACCGGTCAGCCGCCAGATCAGAAAAGTGTCCACGGTGCCAAAGAGGATTTCACCCCGCTCGGCACGTCCACGCAAACCATCAATCGTGTCAAGCAAGTGCTTAACCTTGGTGCCGGAGAAGTACGCATCGACCACCAATCCCGTTTTGTCCCGAAACGTGGCTTCGTGTCCGTCAGCCTTGAGACGGTCACAAATCGATGCACTCACGCGACTTTGCCAAACGATCGCGTTGGCGACGGGCTGGCCCGACTCACGGTCCCAAAGAATAGTCGTTTCACGCTGGTTTGTAATTCCCAACGCCGCCACGTCGGTCGCGGACACTTTGGCCTTGGTCAGCACACCTTGGGCCGTTTGAATTTGTGAATTCCAGATGTCTTCAGGATCGTGCTCGACCCAGCCAGGTTGCGGCAGTATTTGGCGAAATTCGCGCTGATCGACAGCGATCGGCTGACCCGCCAAATTAAATAGAATGGCGCGACTGGACGTGGTACCTTGGTCGAGTGCCAGGACATACTTGGACATCGTCACTTTTCCTATCTTTTCGTTGCATGAGACTGCCGAGGACAAGTCGGGCTAAGGCGCCGGAACGCACTTTGCAAAATGCACGCTAGCCCGACGGGCAATTGATAAGTCCCATTGGAAACGCTGTCAATCAGGCGCTTTGCAACTAGTCTTGAAGTTCGCTCGTGGCAAGAGGCGCGTTCGCGTCGGTTGATTCGAACAGATCGTCTCGTTGCGTCTGTGCGAGCCGTAGTAAAAGCATGCTTCTGCGCGGCGCTGATGACTCCGATGACACTGATGATTCGGCAAAGAACTGCTCTCCCAATCCTTTTTGTTCGTCGGTCGAGGTGAGGGCGAGGGTCTCGCCCGGGGCCAGTACGGTGTCGATCTTGAGATGGCGGTAGACTTCCTTGCCGCGACTTATCTCCGGTTGGAACGCACCATCAGAGCCGGTCCAGCGTTGTCGTACCGGCCCGTGATGAATCTCGGGAACAAGTTCCAGCCGCGCGTCGCCATCTCCTTGGGGAAAGACACGCAACGCGAACAGACACTGAGCATCCAAAAGAGTTTGACCTCCGATGTTGCCATCTTGGGCTGTTAGCACGACACGCTTTTCACGAATTGGCGAAGTGACGACTTCGTAACGAAGCCGCGCTCGCGCCTGAAGTCTTCTATGGCCCAGTGATCCTTCCCTGAGCGATTCCATTTGTTCCCAGCGTCCACTCGCCGTCACTTCATCGGACTGGTCAAGCATCGTGCGCAACACGTCGGGTAACTGGCTACCGAAAATGCCGCAGCGAAAGCCGTTGTCAGCGAGCGACCGGCGTAGCGAACGCTCCAGGTGCTGCTCATCGAGTTCATTCCAGAGCCTCTGTATATCCTCGGCGCTAACGTTATCCGGAAGCGTAACAGTTCGCATCTCAAGAACGACCGTGTCGCGCGAAAGTCGTGTTTGCGGTAAACCGAACTTGGCCGCATGAGTAGATGTCGTTTCCCACGAGGTGCAGCCCGTCGACAAGGTGGCTGCGACAAACAGTGTGGCTACGGTGAACGCAAAAGCAACCGTCACGCTGGGCGCGATAAGTGGACCTGGGGATTTTGGTAAGCGCATCGTGGGATGTTGCGGCTGGGACAAGAAGGGAGATGAGCGGGCGGAGAGTATTCCACTGCGGGCAGTAAGTCAACAGAAACAGTTGGTGAGATGAGTCAATTTGGGAAGAGAGCACATTGCAGACAACGTTGTTTTACGTAGGTCATTTATGGGTCGTTAAGCACGTACTTACCAGAATCCCGTGTTAGGCGGCCAAAAATCCATTGATCTTTGGTCCGCTCGTGCGAAGAATTCGCTGAACAGTTAGGGGGTGAAATTGCGTTGCGGCAGGAATACTCCACATATTGCCTACATCTCCCCATTGTCCTACCAAATCGGGCCATAAGTCCGCCTGTCGCGTCAATTTGGGCAAGCAAGCATTGACGAAGGCCGAAAAGTATACCGGCGAGCAGAATTGCTAACTCGACATTGGGACGCTGGCTGTCTTAGTCGAGTTGTTGCCGGTTGGATTTGGCCGTCGTGTGCATGGTGAAGCATCCGTACGGAGGGGTGCGCGAATGTCCGGCCGTCTCGCCTTGTGTGAAAACAAGAACAGAGTTACTTTTGACGCAAGCATGGAAGTCTTTGGCCGTCAGGAGGTCCCGAACCAGTTGGTTCGGGAAAGGAGAGCGGGCATGAAGGACCGTACCAAGGGGCATGGTGACGACTTCACAGACTTCGACGAAGAACTCGAAGTCAGCAATTTTGAAAACGAGCCGATCTTCGAAAAAATTCGACATCCGACGCGACCGCGTCTACCCGTTTCATCGAAACGGCACGCGCAGCGGACATCGAAAAAGACGATTGGTTCGAAACGTGTGAAGAAAACCATCTCGCAAAAAACAGGCGGCATGCATCGGCGCCGGCAACGCACGATTCGCTAGCATCGTACGTTGTTCGAATCTCCGGGCATGTGTCGCGCTCGAATTGCGCAAACACATGTGAAAGCATTGCCGGCTAGTTTCCCACATATTTTGCGTAGATCGTTTTTGCTTCCGCCGGATCATCCGTTCCGGAAATAATTGCCCTGCCGTCGGGAAAAACGGTCAACTCGTAGCCATCAATCGCGGCCCGCAGCAGGAACGCATTGCGCGACACGCTGCCAACGCTGGACAGACTTTCGGCCAAGCGATCCAAGGCGAGCGGCGCTCGATCCGGAAACGACAACTGCACGGCATTTCGTCCACAGAGCACGGCCGTGTGGCTGCCTCGCTCGCCGTTCAACCAGGCGTAGTCGCCCTGTCCACAAGTCGGACATGTACCCGCTTCGCGCAGCGAGTCCAGCCGGATTTGGCGTATTCGATTGTCCCATAGATCCACGATTGTCCAAGAAGTACTAATCTTATCTTGATTGCCGCTTATTAGTTTTATCGCTTCGCAAGCTTGAAACGATGCCACGATGTTGATGATCGGGCCCAGAATGCCGGCGGTGTCGCAGGTGGGTGTTGTGCCTGGCGGGGGAACTTCGGGAATCAGACAACGTAGGCAACCGGTCTGACCGGGAACAATGGTCATCGTTTGGCCTTCGGCACCGATGCAACCACCGTAGACCCAAGGAATCTCAAAGCTGTGCGCTGCATCGTTGAGGAGAAACCGCGTTTCGAAATTGTCCGTGCCATCGAGAATCACGTCAACATTTTTGACAAGCGATTCAATATTCGTGAAATCGACATCCGTGACAATCGGTTCGATTTCGATTTCGGAATTGATGTTACGCAGTTTCTTGGCGGCGGCAATCGCTTTCGGTAGGTGATCGGCCACGTCCTGCTCGTCATATAATACCTGACGCTGTAAGTTGTTCAGCTCCAAGAAGTCGCGGTCGACGATGCGCAAGTGCCCCACGCCAGCTCGGGCGAGCGTGTTGCAAAGCACTGATCCGAGCGCTCCGCAGCCACAGACTAGTACGGTCGCCTGTTGAATTCGTCGCTGTCCGGCTGTACCCAACGGCGCATAGCACATTTGTCGAACGTAGCGCTGCAGGTCGGCATCCGTTGGATTTGTGTTATCGTTTGGCATGGGTCGCGGGTATCTCGTGGGACCGTTTGTAAACTGTTCGCAGGGCACCTTCCAGCTTACTTTAGTACCCCTTCGCTGTCCGCCCTAGATGGGCTTACGCGGTTTTTCGGCATGCGCTTTTGGGACATAATGACCTATCACTCGCCCATTTGGCGAATTCAACACTAGCCCAACCAGTGAGAGGGACTAGAGTAGGCATTCCCCGATGTTGCGTCATGCGCTGTTAGGACAGCTCTATTTTGTGTCATCCTGAGGGAGCGACAGCGACCGAAGGATCTGCCAGAGACGTTTGAACTACGTGGGCGGATTTAACCCGTGATGGCAATTCTAGCGCCATTGGAAGATCCTTCGGTCGCTGTCGCTCCCTCAGGATGACAGTTTCGCTTTCAGAATGACAATAAGTCATGGCGCTGTCCAACAAGTGTCCTTCACTTACGCGTCGCGCCTCGTATATCGCATAATCAATCCTGCCAATCCGCATACGCCTGGAGTCACAAATGACAAAGAATACACAGCGGTTTTGCCTTGTCGCGGCGGGTTTGTTGGGAGCCACGGCGGTCGCGCTGGGGGCCTTTCACGCACATGGACTGGAAGGTCTGCTC
>CBDUAB010000246.1:0-5881 GCA_965365045.1 uncultured Planctomycetales bacterium | reverse complement strand
ACGATAGAGCTCGGATCGATAATCAGCGTGGCGGTCGCAAAAGGAAATCGCATCAACCACTTCGCCCGCTTCTAGGAGGTCGCAATACACGTCGTACGCGGTGTCTACCGACCTTAACTTGCTCGCAGTGAGTTCTGGCGTCGCCGGCACGGCGTCAAATTGGATTCGCTTGGTAACCGGGCGCAGCAGCGATTTGATGCGAGAAACTCGATTTGGCGTTGGTGCTAGATTTCCCACCACAATTCCCTGCCGTTAAATGCCGGCGTCCCTTCGTTCGGTCGCACGGTCGATAATTCGGCGTGCTGTCTTTTCATTTAACCCCGTCCGTTCCGCGATCTCGTTATATGTCATTCCACGCATACGAAGCCCAATGACTTCTTTATGTTGCGGTTCCAGCCGGCCGACAATCTTGTCCCAGGATTCACGGGCGATGGCTATTTGGCTGGGAGTCGCTTCCGGCCCTTGTTGCCTGTCGGCAAGTGAGGGTCGTCTGCCGTCATTTTCCGCTGTGCTCTGGAGTTTATCAGGATCCACGGGCGTTCGCCGCCGCACCTCATTCGTCAGCCGCCGGCAGGCAATCGTCGCAAGTAAACCGACGAACCGCTTTGGCTCATCCAGCTCCTTTAACCGTGGCATAACGCGAAACAACGAAGCCCAGGCAGCCTGCACAAAGTCCTCCGAGTCAAACGTCCGACGAAGCGAGGGATTCAAGCGCCGGCGCACGACCGCTTGCACGTGCGGTGCGTAACAACGCATCAGCTCCCACGCTGCTTCGTTCGAACCGTCTTGCAACTCGCTGATCAACTTCTGGAATCGCTGCTGATCCACTTTGAATGTCCTGACCCGAAACTCGGAGTTTTTGTGTCCGCTTTTTGTCACGAAATGAGATTAGTCTGATAGGGCGATGCGAGAAGTCAAACAACAGCCCTGACTGGCCCGTTCGCGTAAAGGAGTTAATAAGTAGGATATGATCTCAATACCGGAACATCCAGAGGATTCGACAGAAATTGAGCGGTATTTTCCCCAGCTCGATTTGTACCTCAGTCAACCTGAAAACGGTGTGGCCACGTTTGACTGGTGCTTAATCACCGATAAAGTGCGGTTTTCCGACGCACATAGGGAACTCGTAGGCCTGATAAGCGATGAAGTTCAAGCTGACCAGGGTTTTCTTAGCTACGTTCATCCCGACGACCGGAATCGGGCGGCACGCGAGATCCAAGAGGCGGCTCGGGGTCAAAAAGATAGTTTTGAAAGCCTTTACCGGATGCAATGTTTTCATAAAGAGATGCAAATCTCTCTAATTAAGGCCGAAATCGTGCGAAAAAACGATCTGGCCGTTCGTCTGCACGGATTGACCGTCGACGTCACAAATATTCCCAGGCTTATTATGCGGTTCGGAGGCGTATAACACATCTCCATCCCCCCTGTATATCCCAATTTCATGCCGGCCTAGTGATATCGATAGTTTCTTCCCGAAAAACTGGTAGATCTTCAGTTTTGATGTCCGTTTTGACGTCCGACGCGTGATTATTGACTAAGGCGTTGCCCATAGAGGTCGACGGCAGCGGAGTGCTGCCAGATCGAGTCGGGTAATTGCTCATTCTGATCAGATTGCGGTTGCGAACCATTAGTGCGCCCGCCCGTCACGCGGAATTCTCTGATGATAAAAACGAACAATAATGGCCCAATTTTTCTATTGGACGATGAGCCACTCTGTCTCGAAGCAACGCAGGCACTACTGCAAACGTTTGGGTTTGAATGTATTGCATTCGCCAGCAGCGAAGAACTCCTGGATTCCCTTCCGGATCACGCAGCTGGTTTGGCTCTTGTGGACTACCGGTTATCAGATCAAAACGGACTTGAAGTTTTCCACAGCCTACGAGCGAACGGACACGATTTGCCCGTTGTATTGATCAGCGGCCATGCCGAACAGCACACTCGCACGACAGCACTTGATGCCGGTGTTGCCCGATTTCTTCTCAAACCAATCGGGCCGAACGAACTGTGCGACACACTGAGGCGCATTCTCGAAACAAATTGAGCCCTGCTTTGACCACACGACCGTCGAGGGGCGGCAGTTGGCTGGCCGCCATCGGAATCTGTTTATGCAATTCACTGCTCGCGGGTTGCGGCAACTCTCATGATTTGTTGCCACTTAACCAAGTAACAGGCCAAGTCCACATTGATGGTGAACCACTCGAAGGTGCCTGGGTCATTTTTTATCCGGTTGGCGGCAGCAAACTGCTGCAAGAATTGCGACCGCGGGGGACAACGAATGCTGATGGGCAATTCCAGTTGCAAACGTATTTGCCTGGCGACGGGGCTCCGGTGGGAGAATATAAAGTCACGATCGAGTGGCACGGAACACCTGTTCCCGATGATTCCACGGATGAACGACACGATGCGGACAATCTGAGACCTAATCTGTTGCTGGACGCGTTTGCCACGCTAGACCGCACGCCAATTAACGTGACGATTGCTGATGGCGAAAACGAGTTGGAACCGTTTCAAGCGAAGCTCGTGCCACAAAAGTGACCAAGCAGGGATATGGATTTGGAGACCAAGTATGCTCCGTCGATGGGGATTTACGGTTGTTGAACTGCTCGTAGTCGTCGCGATCATTGGCATTCTCATGGCGCTACTGTTGCCCGCTGTCAACTCGGCTCGCGAAACAGCGCGACGCACGACTTGCCAAAACAACGTTCGCAACATTGCGTTGGCAACACTGTCCTTTAACACGACGAACGGCTACTTCCCACCCGCCGGCACACATACCGCAACACTTGACAAAAACGAAATACCACAACGTCCGCAGATTTCAGCCCACGGAGTGATCACGCGGCTGCTGCCGTACTTTGATGAAGCGGCCACCTTTAATCAATTGGACTTGCGCTACAATTTCAACGACAAAACCCACAAAACGAACTCAGGGGCAACCAATTTTGAGCTAACCCACCAAGACCTGGGTGGCATCGTCATCTGTCCGTCGGCACCGGGAGGTCGCGTCGACACAGCTCCCTCCGACTACGCGCCGATCAATCGTGTCGTGCCCAGTACGGGATTAAAACCACTCATTGGAAAGGCGATTACTGATCGGACGCTCAAGAATCGGCAGAAGAACTTAGACGGCTCGTTCGTGGCATGGGACGGCATCCTGCAGGTCGAAGAAGTCTGGCAAAAAAACGGGCGATATGTCATGGATCGCCGTCGTGTCACAAGCGACCGCGTACGTGACGGCCTGTCTTCGACGTTACTTTTTGTCGAAGATGCTGGTCGGCCACGATGCTACACCGGAAGTAAGCTTGGTTGTCTCAACCGCAACGGTATTTCCGTGGATGACACCAATAGCTTTCGACACTATTGGTCTACATGGCTGCTATACATCGCACTCAATGACTATTGTTACCAAAGCCAGCTCATCAATTGCGGCAACAACTCACAACCGTACAGCTTCCACACCGGAGGCATCAACGTTGCCAAGGGTGACGCTTCGGTCGAGTTTCTCAGCGACGCCATTGATGCCGAAACGTTTGTTTCTCTCGTAACAATGAATGGCGGCGAGGTGATCAGCGACTACTAGCCCCCATTTCTCACCGTAGGCCGGAACGAGGTCGCGAAGCCTTGCCGGAACAGCGCAAACGCAGTTTTCCCCGTTGATACCGTGTTCGCGAAAATAGCCGCAACACAGCGACCGAAGTTCCGGCAGAGTCTGCGTTTGCTCGTTCCGGCCTACAAATTCCAATTAGGAGAAGCGACGCGTTCGGTGTACGTGACAAGCCGCATTAGATCCGCAAACGTGCTGACTTTGAGCTTCTGCATAATCCGACGACGACGTTGTTCGACGGTGCGTATCGAGATGCCTAATTCCGCGGCAACTTGCTTGTTAGCTTTGCCATGCGAAACCAGATACAAGACTTTCTCTTCGTCGACGTTTAATTGACTGATCCGTTCGCGAACGTCGCTCAGCGATCGTTGACTTGCGAAGTTCTCCCGACTCACGCGCAAACCTGCTGCGATTCCGTCCCAGAGTTCTTGTTCAGAGCAACCTTTGTCGAGGACCGTTACCGCACCCAGCTTCATCGCCTGTACAGCGGCGTGAGTCGTTGCGTACGCGGTGATCATGATGAGCGGAATCGCCGTGCCAGTGTCCCGCAGTTCGCTTAGAAGCTCAATTCCGCTCATGCCGATCATCCGCAAATCGGTCACCACGCATGCGGGCGTGGTCATCGGAATGTCGCCGGCGAGGAACGACTCAGCGGAATCGAATAGCTCGTACTCTAGCCCCATGGATTCTACCAACGCGGCAACCGAGGCACTTGCCGCGGCATCGTCGTCGATAATGAAAACAGTACCTTTTTCAGTCATTGTTCGGCGCCTGCACTACGGGGATTGTGAATCCAACACGGAAACCTCCGGATGCGACTCGTTCCGCGAATATATCACCTCCGTGTGCGTTGACAATCGCCCTAGAAAATGCGAGACCCAATCCTAGCCTGTCTGACTTCGTGCTATAAAACGCGTTAAAAACATCGGCGAGTGTCTCGTCTTCAAAACCGGGACCGTCATCCTCGACAGTCACATGACAAAAACCGCCTTGCGACCACGAACGCAACTTGATGTTGCCCGTGTTGGCGGACGAACTCTGAATCGCTTCGCTGGCATTCTGGACAAGATTCGCCAAGACGTATCGAATTTGTGCGCTGTCTACTTCGACTGTCGACCGACACTTGAGCTCTGTGTGGAGGCTCACTTCGCCGCACTCAAAGTCTTGTGCGAGCGCATCCAACGCGGACTCGATAACATCATCCAGTCTAACCGTCTTTCGACGCGGCTCGCTGCCTTGGGCGATTGATCGTAATCGTGTTGCTGACACTTTTGCATCATTCACGCCAGTTAGGATAGAATCCAGCCATCCAAGAATCTTTTCTGATTCGATCTCGAGGCCTTGGTTGAGAATGGCATTGCGGCAAGCCGCGCCCAGATTACCAATGGCGTAAAGTGGCTGCAACGATTCGTGAATTGTGTCCTCGGCAATTTGCGCCAGCATCCTCAGAATCGCCGTGCGCTGAAGCTCACGCTGCTGCTCATGCACGACTCGTGCTAGTGCGTTTTTCTCCGTGACGTCACGCAGGATTGATACCCAATGCGTGGTTTCGCCCGCCGAATCGCGAATCGGATCCATTCGCCACTCCACGTCAAACATGGCCCCGTCTTTTCGATAGTTGATCGCCTCACCATGGAACGGTGTTCCGGCGGAAAGGCACGCTCGCATTCGATCGAGCACGCGGCGGCTCGTGGCTGGGCCCTCAAGGAATCGAGCAGTTCGACCAATCACGTCATTCGCCGCATAGCCTGTCATGCGAGTGAACGCAGGATTGACATACACGATTGAAGGGCCTAGCGGGTCAAGTTCCACCGCAGTTATCATGAACGAGTCGGATGCGTGCTCCACAGCCGCCTGAATCACAGCCGCCGGAACCACAGCCGCCTGAATCTCACGCGGCCCGGCTTGGCAGATATCGCTCGAACTTGCCAATGCGCCGTCGCGTTGACCCTCAAGCTGTAATAACGGAAAAGCTGCGTGTTTGACGTCGTCGTTCATTCGGTCACTGACCACGTTACCGCAAATTCGTGCACGTTCAATTAGTATTAACCAATAGGTATGATACTGCACTCAAAATAATTAGATAAAACGATATTAACATTAGTCGGTAGAGTGTGCTAGGTACATACCCCATCTATGTACTAATATGGCAAAGCGGAATCAATGGCTCGTCGGACGAAACTCAGCGTACCTAGCCAGCACAAGCAACGGTAGCCCGACGCGCGAGCGAGGGACACAAGGGCAGGCATTCCATGAGTTTATGTCAAAAACTAGTGA
>CBDUAB010000245.1:0-5896 GCA_965365045.1 uncultured Planctomycetales bacterium | reverse complement strand
ACATTCTCCCCGATGGAAGAGAAGGCAAAGCGGTCGAGACGGTCTACACACGAAAGAAGTAGGACTTGTTGCAAAACCAGTTGCTAAAAAGTCCGCGGAACATCGAGAGGCTAACCAACACGCCGAAGAAAAGACGACGTCGTTGATTCTGCCGAGTTGATCCGCGTGCTGCAGGACTACCGCTGCCACAAGACGATCCTAATCCAGTCCAAGCGATATTCGTGAAAAAATCTGAAACGGCTAGGAGACATCTTTGCTCGCTGCTCTCTCTTGGCAGCGACCGCAGTTGATCTGGGATTTCTTGTCGTCGCTTTTTATGGCCGGCCCCCAGCGCGCTATTGTTCCACACAACGCCGTCCCTTCCGGCATTGATGAGGCGGGTACTGCGTGAATAGTCCCTTTGCGTGGCACGGCTGCGCGGCGACGACGGATGACACGACTGATCTTGTTGCGCGGCCTGTGTCTCTTTGCGTATTTCCGCAGCGATGGACCATAAAGGAGCGTCAGTCCGCATGCCGTGGTGACAGTCTCGATGTCGCCTCGCACCCAGGCATGTCTTAACGTCGTCGATGCGACGCCAAATTCCTTTGATGCGGCAGCCTCTGTCCAGTACTTATTGGCGTTTTTCATTTGGATCAATCCCGCGTTTCGTCACTCAAAAACTGCTGTACATAACATTATAGCTGGCCGGATCAAGAGTAGACGGTTTTGGAGAAAGGAAGCTAGTATGTCCATTGAACGCCGTTTGTCTCAGACCGAGAAAGCTGCCGCCCCACACGGTGTTGGCCCTAGGGGCAGGATCATCATTTTCGCCGATGACGGCGAAATCGTGAAGCGCTACGATCCGGAAACGAAGTCTGTTACACGAAGCAGTCGACAATCTACCGCTGCAGGGCTACTCCAGACCCGTCTTCTGGCTGAGTCTCGGCCAATTACGACGTGCTTCAACTGAGTTTTTCCCACTTTTTAGGCGAAACTTTGGTTTTTTATTGGGCACGTAGGTGTCGGACCTCCGTGCGTTAGCGGTAACTCGACTCGGAGCCAAATCACCCTTCGGATGGGGGCAAGAATGTGTCCGAGCGTGTGTTTTTTGCATCCCATTTTCATGAGAATTCGGCACTTTGATTTGAGACGCAATTTGGGACTGTCGTTCCGCTGCCGTGACGACACCACCTCATCCGCGAGAAGATGTGGCGTCAATCGAACGTTTATTGAAAAGCTCGTCGACACTTCGATCGGTCCAATCTACGAATCTGCTTCGTGCCGCTTGGATGCGTTGGTCTATGGAACCGGAAATCTCGTGGTTGCTCGCTGTTCGGTCTTCGTTCCATGAAGCAGAAGGGAATCAGCATTGATTCATCGGCGTGGCTTGGTAGCTCACGAAGAACCCTAGGAAGGCAACGGCGAAGCGAACTATTCAGTAAGAAAATGTGCGACGTTACCGCGATAGGGTTGTCTCTTTCGATAGAGTTCAGCTCGTTCGCGGATTGTGGCGGCGATTTCGTCATGATCCGGTTCCAGCTGTTCGAGAGCCTGATTTGCTGTGCGGACGGCGGCTTCAAAGTCTCCTCCCTCCGCATAAGCGGCCGCCAGTGTATCCAAGACCCTGGGGTCCTTTCCGCCCGTTGCGTGGTTTATTCGCTCTGCCAACTTCGTCGCTTGAGTGGCATCGCGTAACGAATCGACTGGCGACGTCGCTCGCAGCCACGCCAAACGCAATGCCGAATTCCCATCGGCTGGATTCAACGAAACTGCCTTTTCGAAATGAACAACGGCGCCCGCCTCGTCTCCACACTTCAACAGCATCCGCGCCAATCGAGCTTGGGCTTGCGGTAGGTCCGGTCGCATGGCGGTGACTCGACGAAATTGATCGGCAGCCCTGGGGAAATCACCTTTGGATCCGAGCGCGGCACCTAGATTCATGCGGGCCTGCACACCGTCGGGTTTCAATTGAACGGCACGATTCAAATGTTCGATACCAGCGTCAAGTTTTCCCGCGGAGGCGAGTAGCACACCCAAGTTGATATGCGCTTCAGCGTGATTGGGTTGATTGGCAATGGCATGCCGAAACTGCTTGATTGCTTCGCCCCGTTGGTTTTGGGTCGTCATTGCGACACCCAATTGAAAGTGGGCAACAGCGAGTTGAGGATTGGCTCGCAGCGCTTGCTGAAAATGTTTGATCGCGTCCGTTGCCTGACCAATAGAGGATAGTGCTCGCCCCAAGTAGTATTGGGCTAAGGCATCGTTAGGTTTTACGGCCAAGCCCTGTCGATAGTGAGAAATTGCTTCGTCTGTTTTCCCTTGCGAATCGAGCGAACGGGCTAGATTAAAGTGCATGCCGGCGTATTGCTGATCAATCTTCACCTGTTCGTCGATGGAATCTGCCGCTTGACGCGTTTTCTCCTTTAATTCGATATCCATTTCGAGGTATCTGTCATGATCCTCTACGTAGCCACGTTCCTTGAACACGCTGGCTACTGCGTGGAGGAGCAAGTTCCTTGGAGCGCTGTTCCACCGCCCTGGGAAGGGAACAGCCAAGTCGCGCGTTACATCGCCTGTCGTTTCCAATTGAGCGACATCTTCTCGAAGCACATTGATGGATACAGGGCCGCGGTAAACTATTGCCAGACGGCCCGTGCGATCCAACAGGATACTCGTCGGCACAGCCAAGGGTCGTTGCCGGTTTAGAACGATCCGTTGCACAACACCCAACTTGTCCAATAATTCGGCTGTGGCAATGCCAGACTGGAATGGAAAATTGATGTCGCGGAGTACACGTTGGGCATCACTCGGTTTCGATGAATGACCTTTATCGAGACCATCCAACGACAACGCCAAGATATCCAAACCGATCTCTCGTAGTTGCGCTTCGTGCTCCGTGAACTCGTTGAGTTCAGCCACGCAAGGCATGCACCAACTGGCCCAAAAGTTAATCAGCATAGGCCCGTCGTGAGCTCGTCCGCCGCCCAACTCAATCGCACGAGTCTCCGTGTCATCAAACTGTGCGGTGCGCAAAATGGGCATCGGCAGCCGATTCGACAGGAACGTCCTCGTAGCCGCGTCGGGCGGGAGAGGCGTCTGTATCGAAGCCGCCAACTTCAATGCTGTTCTTGGACTGTCGATAGGCTTGACCTTACCTGTTCCTTCCACCAGCAGATAACGGTGTTTTGACTCGATTCCCTGGAAGCGTTCAACTTTACCGCCGGGCCAATGAACCAGAACCGATTGAACCTTCGTTTCGTGGCCGAGCCCAAAGTGCATCCACTTGCTCGATTGCGATAAGTAACCGTCCCCCGCATAGAGCGTTTGGATGAGTGGCAAACGATCACGAGCCTTCGCGCCCGCCAGTAACACTTCAACGCGCGCTCCAATCGCATCTCGGTTAGAATTCGTACCCTGCAATCGTAGCGCGAGAAAACCTGCCTGGGACTGCGAGGAATCTGCGTTGGTCCGGTTCAGCATCAAACGCAAGCGAGGACCGGTCCGGTTGTGCAACCAAAGATCCAGATCACCATCTTGATCCCAATCGACAACAGCCAGGGCGCGTCCGTCATCAGGGAAATCAAGTCCCGAAATCGCCGAGATATTGGCGAACCGCGCACCGCGACAATTCAGAAAGATGCAATTGCGCTCGCGACCACTGAATGATCGTCCTTCACGCAGCAGCTTCATCGTGGCACGCCAACTGGCCAGATACCGGTCGATGGACTGTCTTTCCTTGGAGGTCCTAGGCGCCTGCGACACGACCTGTCGCCAAAAGAAACTTCACAAATCGTCCTTGTCTTCGTTAGTGACGTACCCGTTGGCAATGGCTAAGTCGAGCCAACCATCATTGTTTAGGTCGACAAAGCGAGACGCCCATGCCCAACGACCTAGCGTGACTGCCGACGATTCGCTTACGTCACGGAACCGCGCCCCCGCATTGCCCGGGTTTGTAAACAGCGAATTTCCACGCGCCATCCGACGCACCCCCGACGCCGTTTGTTCGGTAATCCCTGCGGAAAACTTTCGTTGGTACGTAACTCGATTCCCAGCTGCCGAAAACATATTGCTAACGTAAATGTCCATCCAACCGTCGCGGTTGTAGTCACCCCAACTAACGGACATACCCGATGCACGATCTTCCACCGCAGCCGACTGGGCTACATCATTAAATTGCCCCCGTTCATTGCGATATAGACAATTCCGGCCAAAATCATTGGCAACGTACAGATCCTGATCACCATCGTTGTCATAGTCTTCCCAACTGGCCGCCAAACTGAATCGGGAGTTGTTCATAGCCAACCCGGTCTCTTGGGTTACATCATGAAACACAAATCCGCCTGTGTTGCTCAACAGGATATTTCCTCCACCGTTCTCCGCGTCATGATATGGCAAAGGAAATGGCAATCCTCGATTGACCGGATCTTGCTTGCGCGCGTTGTAACCACAGGCATAGATATCTAAATCACCATCGTTGTCGTAGTCGGCGGCACAGAGGGAGTAGATGTCCGCGAACGCGTGGTAGCCCCCGCGCAGGGCAAAGTGCCCTTGTCCATCGTTTTCCGCGAATTGGAGTAGTGGATCGGTTGCTACGACTAAGTCCTGATCGCCGTCGTTGTCCAAATCAACGAGCAGCGCACCGACCGAATCATCAAGAAAGTCCACACCTGACCGTCGCGAAACGTCAATGGCAGTTCCATCAGATTGTTGCACGTAAAGCCGGTTGGGAAGTCCACCAGCGTCACAGACGTAGACATCGTCTAGTCCGTCGCCATTGACGTCGCCTACGGTAATTCCATGTTGGCCAAACTGCCCCATAAACTCACGGCCGATCCGTGTTAGCCAATGATTGATGCCGGGCAAGACCTGATCTCGATACGCGGCATTACCTCCAAGGACTGATTCGGTGCAATCGACAAACAAGTGTCCGCCATGATCTCGCAGCACTGCCTCTTCATAAGCAGCCAATTCGATCGACGACAATTGAGGAAGTTGCCCATCGCCTTGAATGTTTGGATGTGTCCAGACACATATCCAAGTCGCAGTCTGCTGCACCGCTCCGTTGGCGTTCCGATTGCTGGCCTCGAAATACAGACGCGTCTTTATGGAAGTGTCTTCTTTCTCAATCTCGAACACCTTGAATTCGGCGTGAACTTCTCCGCCTGCGCCGAGTGGCCTAACAAGTTGCCGAAGCGCGTTCACAAGGCGATGCGGCCCCTGAGATTCAGTGTCGTAAGACTTAGCATTCGAACCCGATTCCGATTCGGACGATGTTTTCGCGGGCGACCACCTGCGAACCAAAATACTCTCGTCCTGAAACACTTCCTCGAGAGCGTCAGGACGTAGTTCGGTACAGCGAAAGTTGCCGTTCACAAGTCGCGATGTCGACGAGTGTTGAATCTGATCAGAGTGCTTGAGCAATTCCCCCAGTTCCTTCAATTGTCCACCGATCGCTTCGTTCAACACTTCGGTATCCCAATCGTCGGTGTGCGCGTCCGAACGTGCGGCCAACTGATCGACAAGGGTCTGCCGGGGATTCAAGCCTTCAACAGAGACAGGCGAAATGGCCTTGTCTGATCGCGATTGAAACAGGTTTGCTGAGGCCCCCAACGAATGGGATCCCAAGGAACCAGATACCGCGGCGGATGACGAATCTGCGGTATCACCAACTCTAATAATGAACCAACTCAACGCCGCGGCGGCAACGAATAGTCCAATGATGGCGAGGGCAATGCCACGCCGGGAGCGACTCGATGAGTCGTGTTGGTTGTCTTTGGCGCCGGTACCCATCAATCACGTTACCGCCCAGGAATGAGACGACACCCACGGATGAGAATAAGGGCAAGGGATATCAGTGAAGATCGTTTGGAAGTCGCTAAACCGACGGGACCGCCGAGCTCGGCAGAAACGACCC
>CBDUAB010000244.1:0-5903 GCA_965365045.1 uncultured Planctomycetales bacterium | reverse complement strand
ACCAATTACCATCGCCAGGCCGCATCGTCGCGATCGCGGATTGCTACCAGCAGCGGATGGTGGAAACGTTGCAGCAGCAGAAGGCCGATTGGCGGACTTATCAGGACTATCGTCGGATGCTCGACACGGAGCGTTTGGACGCCGTCATTGTGGCCACGCCGGACCACGGTCGAACCTTGCCCTGTATCCGCGCATGTCAGGCGGGGCTGGATGTGTACGCGGAGAAGCCACTCACGGTTTATGTCCAAGAGGGCCGCCAACTCGTAGCGGCCGCTCGCAATCACAAACGAATTTTTCAAGTTGGCACTCAACAGCGCACGATGGAGCTAAATCGCTTCTGTTGTGACTTTGTCCGAAACGGCGGTATCGGCGAGATCAAGGTCGTGCAAGCGGTAAACTACACCGGACCCACTCTGTACGAAGGCCTGCCTGAGGAGCCGATACCGTCAGGCGATGACTGGGACATGTGGTGCGGACCGACCGAGCTACGTCCGTTTAACAAGCAGCTCCAATTCAGTTGGATGAAGTGGCGCGCATACTCTGGCGGTGAAATGACAAACTGGGGTGCGCACGGAGTCGATCAGATTCAATCCGCATTGGGAATGAGCCTCACGGGCCCTCGCGAGATTTGGCCGACGAGCCCGGGACGAAACGGCAAAGTGTCCTTGCGATATGCCAATGGAACACTCGTGCGGTTCGAGCTGGAAAATGGCCCCATGGGCGGCGCCATCTTCACCGGTTCAAAGGCGAAGATCGAAATCAATCGCAATCGATTCGCGAGCAATCCAAGCGATTTCGTCAAAGATGCTCCTGGCCCCTCTGTACAGCAGAAGTGGGAAGGACCGGGGTGGACGGCCGCACCTCATCTGGCGGATTGGCTGGAGTGCATCAAGACACGCAATGAGCCTAATGCCGACGTGGAAGTTGGTCATCGCTCGATCACGGTTTGTCATCTGGTGAACATTGCCCGCGAGCTAGGCCGGAAACTCATTTGGAATCCCGACATGGAACAGTTTGAAAACGATGGCCTGGCGAACCGACTACTGGCTCGGCCACGGCGAAAAGGCTACGAGCTGCCAACGGTCTGACCTAAGTGTGTTTCCCTGCCCGAAATGTCATCGATCTTGTGTTCGATGGCTTACCTCTCCCTGGTCTTCTAGCCTTATCTTGGCTGCGCTATTTGACATTGATTCTGGCCTGCAATACGATCGAATGGGGCAATCAACAGTAATTATGTGGAAAACGAATGATGCGCAGCGAGCCAATCCATCAAGCTCTCTTTCAACGGTTGTGCATATGCGTGATTGCATGTGTAAGTCTTTTCACGCAGACAGCCTCGGCTCAATTCGACTTTTACCCTGAGATCCCGACCGGGTCACAGCGCCTTGGGCTTGAGTCATTTTCCGATGTCAATGCCGCGAGAGATCTGGCAGAAATCCCGGACGGTTCCGGCCGTTTTATGACCAATCGTAGTTTCCAACACATGTTCATGATTCAGCCGTCTGGAAGCAATTCCCTTTTTCTCAAGGCAGGCCAGATCGACGTTGCGGGGACACAGGGCCTGCCGGCACTAGCATTCCATCCCGATTTTGCGGACGTTGATAACCCCGGTTACGCAAAATTCTACACCTTGACCTCCGACACGATGCCCACCGAGCCGCCCGACTTTGCATCGCCGGGACTCGATCCCGGTTTTCAGGTACTGCTCACCGAATGGTCTATGGATGACATTCGATCAAATGTCTTTTCAGGTTCCAGTCGTGTGTTGATGCGGGTGGAGTTACGACGCGACACTCACCATTACATGAACGATATAGCATTCGGCCCCGAAAAAAGTTTGTACATTTCGTTGGGTGAGAACACGATCAAGGAGCTGGCATCCACGACGGAAAATGTCTTTGGCAAGATTCTCCGCATTGATCCGTTTGGTAATAATAGCGCGAATGGTCAGTACGGCATCCCGATCGACAATCCATTTGTTGCTGAACCTGGCGCGGTGGGAGAAGTGTTCGCTTTTGGCTTGCGCAATCCATACCGTATATGGTTCGATAGCGTCACGGGCGATCTTTATGCCGGTGATGTTGGATGGGATTCCATCGAAGAGGTGGATCGGATTGTTAGCGGTGGCAACTACGGATGGCCTACGAAAGAGGGAAGTTTGCTCGTCACGAAAAACGATCCGATTGCTGACGTTCCGGATCCTATTACGGGTTTGACTAAGGCAGACGAATTAGGACTAATTGATCCACTCTTTGAATATGATCATGCCGAAGGTGAATCTGTGATTGGAGGAGCTGTGTATCGTGGCAGCGAGATACCTTGGCTTGATGGAAAAGTTATTTTTGGTGATTGGCATAATTGGCAGATCATGGCCGGAGATCCGAAAACCGGGGAGGTTTTCAAGTTGCCATTTGACAGCGGCGAAGTTCAAAGCGCTCTTGGTGGCGGAAGAATAGTGTCGATTGATACAGATCTCAGCGGGGAGATCTACCTCGCCGGCGGCACTAGTATCGTTCGACTCACCGCTCTGGCTGGCGACTTAAATCGAGACGGCACTGTGGGTGCAAACGACATCGACCTGCTCTACCTCAACCTGACGTCTACCGAGTCGCGTTACGATCTGGATGACGATGGAGATGCCGACCAGGGTGACGTCGTTGAACTTGTGAGCAACATCCTCGGCACGCGGTTCGGCGACGCTAATCTGGACATGATATTAAACGAAGAGGATTTTGACGTTTGGAATTCACATGTATTTCAGGACGATGTCGGTTGGGCCAGTGGCGACTTCAACGGTGATCGCCGCGTCGACGGCTCGGATTTGAACATTCTTCTCGACAATAATGTATCCGTGGGAATTCGGGATTGCGATTTGAACAACGACTTCAAATGCGACGTCAAGGATATCAATTTGATCTCCGACGCCGGAAACTTGGTGGTAGGCGTTCCAGTTTCACCGGCCACGGAAGAGCTGGATTTTAATGCCGACGGCTTGGTAGACACAACCGACCTTGATCTATGGCTAATTGACGCGGCAGACGCGAACGGTTTCACCACTTCTTACCTGCCCGGTGATGCCGATCTAGATGGGGTTGTCGGCGGGCGCGACCTTAATGCATTGGGCCAAAACTGGCGAAAACAATCGGCCGTTTGGCAATCGGGAGACTTTAACGGTGACGGCATCGTTGACGTGAGCGATTTAGATAGCATCGGGCGGAACTGGAGGACGTCAATACCGTTGGCGGCAGCGACGCAAAGCGTTCCGGAACCTACCACCGTGATCCTGCTCGTATTTGGAATCACCGGCATCCTGGGGATGGTCCGACGATATCCCGGCCTCACTCAACGACCGTCAGATCAGCCATGTAGATTGCCGTTATAGTTTTTCCATCGTCGCCTTTTTCATGGGTCGAATACCACGACATCGCCGCGCGGGTTGCACTCAATTCGATAAAACCTGGATACGAGGTATCGCCGCCGCTCGGCAACTGGGCGAATTCGCGAAGATCATCTCCAACCAGCCAATACATCGAAGTCCGCGCCCTTTTCCCGTCGACAATCTTGCGTCCGCCCACAACCCAGCGATCGCCCCAACGGATCAAAAGCGGGCCGCCAATGTAGCGGTCAAGTTCCCGTCGATCCCACACCGTATAAGGCGGCGCTGAGCGCAGAATCTGTGCGTTGCTGCTACCGCGTCGGCCAATCGCAACGATGTTTCCGTTCGCTTCGAACTGAAATGCTGTTTCGTCACCGTTTACTTCCTGGAACAATGCACGTGTGCGCCAGATCAGTCCGTCGTCACTCTCCAGCATGGCCGATTCGACATTGGGACCTTCGCCGCGCGGACGAATGTCGAACTCGTGTTTCCTGCGTCCGCAAAGATAGGCCTTACCTGCGTACGTGTTAGCGCGCCAGACGTAATGGCCAAAGGTTCCTTCTAGCATGATTGGACTGTGCCATTGCTCACCGTCCGCGGACCACGCCGCGTAGCCCAGGTGCTTGTTAAGGTCGTACTCGTCATGTGGGAGCGTTGTTTCGCCGCTGTACCATGTGCCGGTATAGACGAACAGCCGATCCTTAAAGACCAAGAAGTGTGGGTCGCGTGTGTCCCGCTTTTCCACTCGGAATCGATGCGTCTGATGCCAAGCCTTCATGTCATCACTGGCAAGAATGATAATCGAGGCGGTGGGATGCACCATATGTCCATCAGGACAGCTTCGAAACGTCAGGTAATATCGATCGCGAAACCGCACGAGGTCCGTGAATGCGTTGTGCTCGCCGTTGTCAAAGACTCGGCGGATGTTGCTGACCTCGACTTTGGGATAATCTGCCGCGCTGACAAACGTCGAAAGCGGAGCACAACATAGTGCCAGAACTGAAAGAGTTCTCATTGAAGCACTCGGAAAAGTGATGAAAATGCGAACCGCGAACGAGCGTTCCTGATTCACTGTGTGCATGCACGATGCACGTTGATCACGATCGTCAGCCCACCGCGCAGCCGCCAAAGCTATCGGAATCGGTCCGTGACGAAGCGCCACCCAAAGATGCACAACCCGTAATTGCTATCGATGCTGTTAACAATAGCAAAGCGAAGCAGAATCGAAAGTTCTTTGACGACATCATAGTTGGAATCCTAGATCTTGAACACGTTGGGGGTTAGCAATGCGTTACACCGAGCTTCGAAATGAGGCCGCGAATCACCCTAGAACAGAATCGTGCGGATGTGATATCTCTATCGACTAAATCGACATGCGTATCTGTGTACCTGCATACAAAGAGAGCTTTTGTGTTGGTTAGATCAGGCTCGACGAGCTGCCATCTGCAGGTGGCTATGACAGCGTCACTTCCGGTTTTGGGTAAGAGGTGTGGTTCCACTTCGCATGGCCTCATTCCGTCGAGTTTCATGCGGCAGTAATTTGTCGCGAGGTCCTAAGCCGTTTACCAACGGCCATCTAGTCCATTAAAAACCTCGTCCGCGATCTCGTTGACAAGCGAGTATGTTCGGACTTCACCAAACTTCTGGTTTGACCGCTGATCACCATAATGACGACTCAGTACGATGTCCACGAGCCGAGGCGACGACGGACGAATTGGACTCGCAGTAATCGAATTTTCTGGAGCAAGCGGTTTTAACGTTGTTTGAAACTCTGACCGTCGCGCGTCATCTCCGGCAGCCATGTGTGCTTGTGCAAATCCAGCGACCCAAGCGTTTGGTAACGTCGCCTGCGCCACTGACACTTCGTAGGACATCACATCACTGCGCGGACGAGCCGTTGAAATGACAGCCGCATTCACGTAGTTCGTAACACTCGCAATTGCGTCCGACCCTCGATGAATCGGATCGGCGATGCCTTGCGGATTCGTGTTGAAAGAATCGAGTGCGTACACGTAAGCGGCCAACTGAATGTTGTCGATTCGAAGAGCGCCTTCAGTGAACTCAAAAATCGCGTTCGAACCGGCATCAACGATCCACAAGTCATCCCCACCCGCAGGATTGATCGTGATACCGGTCGGTGTTGCGTCGGGACCATCAATGACCCAGCTTCCCAGCAACGTCACGTCGGTTGTGTATTTCAACACCGTGTCAGTCGTGGCTCCATCGTTCACGATCCAGAGCGAAGTGCCGTCAGTCGTGACGCCCTTGACGTTACTTTGGCTGCCCAGACGTGTTCGGGACGTCGGACGCATGCTGCCCGACGATAGCGTGGCAGCCCCTTGATAATAGAGCAGCTTCTTGCTGCCTCCGTCAACGATCCAAATATCGGTACCATCGGTCGCGATCCCCTCTGCCCCTTTGACCGCATTCGCCGTCCACGAGCCTTGCAGATGTCCGTCGCCGTCGTAAACAAATACCGTTCCACCCGCGTCAACAACCCAGACCAAGGATCCGGTTGCGTTGCTGG
>CBDUAB010000243.1:0-5922 GCA_965365045.1 uncultured Planctomycetales bacterium | reverse complement strand
TGTAGGTTATCGTGCCCGAAGATTACGAAGATGAAATCCGCCGATTACGGCAGCAATACCACGAGATCGCCGAGTTGGCTGGCGCGCTGGCGCACGAGATCAAAAATCCCTTGTCCGTCATTGGCATGAATATGGAGTTGCTGCGCGAGGACTTGGCCGACGCCGATTCTTCTCACTCTCGCCGCGCGATCGCCAAGACGGAAATCGTGCAAAAGCAGTGTCGACGACTGCAGAATCTGTTGGATGATTTCTTGAACTTCGCCCGTGTGCGCCGCTTGGACCTCACACCCGGTAGCCTCAACGAGCAGATCGAGCGTGTGCTTGACCTGTTTCATCCCCAAGCGCTCGAGTCCGGCATCGAGATCGTTCGCTATCTCGATCCCGATTTACCGAGCATTGTGATCGACGAGCAAACGATCGAAGCAGCGCTGGTAAACCTGGTCAAGAACGCGATCGAGGCCATGCCGGAAGGTGGCGTGCTGACCGCGCGTACACGACCGACGCGTCATGGCGTCGCGCTGGATCTGATTGACACCGGACGCGGCATGGATCAGAACACGGCGATGCACATGTTCGAGGCTTTCTTTTCCACGAAAGATGGTGGCTCTGGTCTCGGCTTGCCGACCGCCCGCAAAGGTATCGAAGGTCACGGTGGTCGTATTGATGTGCAGAGCGCCGCCGGCAAAGGAACGAAATTCACGCTTGAGTTCCCGATGCCAGGAAGGATCGAGGCATGAACAAACAATCGGAATCCAACGCGAAAGCATCCATCCGGGTGCTTGTTGTCGACAATGACAAGAGTCATGCGCAAGCGATGAAGGAAACACTCGCGCGCGTTGGCTACGATTGCTCGGCAGCGATGTCGGGACCCGAAGGTGCCCGTTTGATCGAACAAGACGATTTTGATGTCGTCATCACTGATTTGGTCATGAACGAGGTTGACGGGATGGAGGTCTTGGAGCGTGCTAGAAAGAGCCTGCCTGATTGCCAGGTGGTCGTCGTTACCGGGCACGCTTCGGTGCCGAAAGCGGTCGAAGCGATGCAGCACGGCGCGTTTAATTTTCTCGAAAAGCCGCTTAACACCGATCGGCTTCGCGCGGTTACCGAGAAAGCTGCCGACGCGGTCTTATTACACCGGACGAACACCGACCTGCACCAACGTCTTGATAAAAAGTTCGGGTTTGAGGGAATCATCTACGCCAGTGACAAGATGGGGCAGATCATCGAGCGCGTTAAACGTGTCGCGCCGACCGACGCCAGTGTAATGATCACGGGCGAAACGGGAACCGGCAAAGAGCTCATTGCACAAGCCATCCATCAAAACAGTCCGCGCAAGAAGAAAGCTTTCGTGGCTTTAAACTGTGCCGCCTTAAGCGAGCATTTGCTCGAGAGTGAGCTTTTTGGGCACGTGCGCGGAGCTTATACCGGCGCGGCGGCTGATCGCGTGGGGCGCGTCGAATACGCTCACGGCGGCACACTGTTCCTGGATGAAGTTGGCGACATGCCAATGCCGACGCAAATCAAGCTCTTACGTGTTTTGGAAAACGGCGAGATCGTCCGCGTCGGCGAGAACAAACCAGTACAGGTCAACGTGCGGGTCTTGTCGGCTACCAATCGCAACCTCGACGATGCACTTCAAAAAGGGGACTTTCGCCACGATCTTTACCATCGGTTGAAAGTCGTCACGATCGATCTGCCGTCGTTGGCCCAGCGGCGTGACGATATCGTACCACTGGTCGATCATTTTCGCCGCGAATTCGCCAAACGCCACCACAAGACCATCCGCGGTATGTCGCCAGCGGCAAGCCGCGCTTTGCTGGAATATGATTGGCCGGGAAACGTACGGCAGCTTCGTAATGCGGTGGAAAGCATGGTGGTCGTGGATGCGGACAACGTGCTGGACGTTGATGACTTGCCGCCCGAATTGATGGAACAAGCGGATCGGACCCAGGAGCCGCTTGAGGGCCCGATGAATCTGGTAGGTCGACCGCTGCACGAAATCGAGCGATGGGCAATCGAGCAAACGCTTCAACTCACCGGCGGTAATCGCGAGGAAACAGCGCGAATTTTGGGCATTGGAGCTCGCACGCTCTACCGTCGTTTGGAACAATACGGACTCAAGGAATGAAGGTGTACAGAGACGCAAAACATGCCGGACATCAAGCAACTTCCACCATCAGTCGTTAACAAGATCGCGGCGGGTGAAGTCATCGAACGACCCGCGAGCATTGTTAAAGAGTTAGTTGAAAACGCCGTGGATGCCGGTGCGCGTCGCATTGATGTCAGCGTAACGAAGGGCGGCACCGACGTGATCCGCGTCACGGACGACGGTTGTGGAATTGCCGCACAGCAGCTGCCGCTGTCCGTTGCCAGCCATGCGACGAGTAAGATTCGCGATGCGGACGATTTGTTTCAAGTGACGACGATGGGTTTTCGAGGCGAAGCGCTGGCGTCGATCGCGGAAGTGAGCCAGTTCCGCATGCGTAGCCGGCCAGCCGAGGAGACGGCCGGCGCGGAATTGGAAGTCTATGGAGGAGCGGCCGGCAAAGTCGCACCGTGCGGTTGCCCCGTTGGCACAACGGTCGAAGTTCGCAACCTTTTCTTTAGCACACCCGTACGCCGCAAATTCTTGCGGACAACGCAGACCGAAATGAGTCACGTGAATGAAGCTTTCACGAGGATTGCATTGTCGCATGACGGCATTCACTTCACATTGTCACACAATGAGCGCACGGTACACGACTTGCCTGCGACAGAGAATTGGCGCGATCGTATCGCCAGTTTGTTCGGTCAGGAGATCGCGGAGTCGTTGCTGTTCGTGGAGTCGAGCGAAAGCCCGCTGAGCATTTCGGGTTACGTCGCCAACCCCAGCCAGAATCGCGCCAACAATCGGATGCAGTATTTGTTTCTCAATCGTCGGCATATTCGCGATCGCCCGCTGAGTCACGCTTTGAGCGAAGCCTACCGGGGCCTATTGATGGTTGGCCGTTACGCGATCTGTTTCTTGCGGCTGGAAATGCCGCCCGATGCGGTCGACGTAAATGTGCATCCAACGAAGCTCGAAGTGCGATTCCGTGACGGCGGAGAGGTCTATGCACGATTGTTGCAATTGCTGCGGACAAAGTTTCTATCGACGAACCTAACGGCCAAGGTATCGCAACAGGAACCAGCGGGGACTGCGGCCGTTTCTCCCACGCAGGCCGCTTCTTCCACACCAGTCATTTCTCCCACGCAGGCCGCCGCCGAACAAAACGCGGTTCCGCCGTTTCGTGCCTTCGATCAATCGAGCAGTTTAGGCAAAGTCCCTTCTTTGCCAACACGACAAGACAGTTTTTCGCTTGATTTCGGCCAACACGCGAACTCCGCTGGCGCAAACATCCATCGCATTGCCACGCCACAGCCAGCAAAAGCCTTTCCGCCGGATCAACAAACGGATCGGATGATGACGGGCCCGTCCGATTCGTCCGCCGCGGCGACCGAGTCCCCTTCCAGTGAATGCGAGGCCCATGAGTTTATTAATAGCGAGTCGATGACGGGCGAATCAATGGCGGGCAATTTGCCTCTGAGCGAATCGCCATCGGGTGAAGTGTTGCCGTCAACCCCTGCTCGTGTTGTGTCTGCCGAAGGCACACCGGCAATGCAAGTTTACGACCGGTATCTCATCACCGAAAGTGATGAAGGTGTGGTGGTCATCGACCAACATGCTCTGCATGAGAGAATTCTGTATGAAGAGCTGCGGGAAAAGGTCCTTTCCGAAGCCGTCGAAGTACAGCGACTGTTGGTGCCTGAGCCGGTGACATTAACGCCCACCGAAAAGGCTGCGGTATTGGATGACAAAGACAAGCTATCCGAACTGGGCATCGAGGTTGAGTCCTTCGGCGGCGACACCGTGTTGATTTCGGCTTATCCGGCGATGTTGGCGAACATGAGTCCGACAGACTTGTTGCGTGGAATCGTCGAGCAATTGATGACACCGGAAAAGTCTCCTCAGCGGCGCGACGTGATTGATAGTTTACTGCATATGATTTCGTGTAAGGCGGCAATCAAAGCAGGAGATCGCTTGACGGCCGACGAGGTCGCAACGCTTATTCAGCGTCGTCACACCGTGCAAGATTCTCACCATTGTCCCCATGGCCGGCCTACGACCTTGGTGTTCTCGCGCGAGCAGCTCGACCGCATGTTCGGTCGCACGTAACCGGCGCAAATGCACGTGTTACCACGCAGTACTGGGCGCGAGAAAATGCCACGCCTGACGGATTATCTGCTATGCTTTAAGGCTGCACTTCAATATCAACTTGTCCATTTTCTGGATGTTGCGGGAAACGAGATGCGAGATTGGGAATGATGATCCACGATACAAATCTCTTTTCCGTGTGGAGGGCACGACATCCCATGCCTATGCCGTATCCCGCATCCCGCATCCCGCATGATTCTTGCCCATGATATGTGTCAGTATTGGTCGTGGCCGGCATAAGCATATGATCGCCGAACATCGGCATCTTGTGGAACAGGGTGCCGAATTGGTTGAGCTGCGTCTGGACTATATCGCGAACCGAGAAGTCAATTTAAAGCGGTTGATCAAGGATCGACCCTCTCCGGTCATAATCACCTGTCGACGTGAAAGTGACGGCGGGAAGTGGAAGAACAACGAGCAGGAACGGACTACGTTATTGCGCAGCGCGATCGCCGAAGGTGTCGAGTATATTGATCTTGAAGAAGACGTCGCTGGTGATATCCCCCGCTTCGGCGACACCAAACGTATCATCAGTTTGCACGACTTTGAAAAGACACCTGACGACTTGGAGGCGATTCATGCCCGGCTGTCCAAACTGGATCCGGACATCGTAAAACTGGCGACGATGGCCAATAATCCGCACGACAATCTGCGGATGCTGAACCTGATCCGCGATAGCGACTTACCAACCGTCGGCATGTGTATGGGCGAGATCGGTACGCCGACGCGGATCTTGGCCGCCAAGTTCGGCGCTCCGTACACTTACGCCACTTTCCACCACGAACGGTCGTTGGCTCCAGGGCAGCTCAGCTACGGCGTCATGCGCGACACCTACGACTATGACGCCATCGGAACCGACACCGAAGTGTACGGTGTGATTGCCGATCCAATCGGACACAGTCTAAGCCCGGTGATTCACAACAGAGCGTTTCGTTCGTGCGGAATGAACAAAGTCTATATTCCCTTTCGTGTGCCCGCACCGCAGCTTGATCAATTCATCGCGGACTGTCCGGCGTACGGGATTCGTGGATTGAGCGTCACGATCCCGCACAAGGAAGCTGTGCTGCGACACTGTAGTCGGGTCGACGGCGCTGTGAAAGGGATCGGTGCCGCGAACACGATCATCTTCGGCGATGACGGGGCAATCCTGGGTTACAACACGGACTATCGCGCGGCAGTGGGCTGTATGGATGCAAAGCTTGGCACCGCTGAGCGATCGACACCATTAGCGGGACACACGGCACTCGTACTCGGCTCAGGGGGAGCAGCCAGAGCACTCGCCTTTGGTCTACGGCGGCGCGGAGCGGGTGTGGTCATCGCCGGACGGACATTAGAGCGGGCGCAGAAACTGGCGGAAGACATTGGCTGTCGCACCGTTAATTGGGACCAGCGCTATACGGTTAAACCGGACGTCATTGTCAATGCGACGCCGATTGGAATGCATCCAAATGTTGATGAAACTCCTTATGAAATGCATCATCTCAAACCACACATGTTGGTCTTTGATACGGTCTACAACCCAGAGCAAACATTGCTGCATAAAGAGGCCCGCAAACGTAGCTGTCGAGTGATAAGTGGCGTCGAAATGTTTGTTGGCCAGGCCGCCCTGCAGTTTAGCTTGTTTACCGGCCGCGATGCGCCGGTGGATTTGATGCACGATGAAGTAAAACGGGCGATTGGCGCAGCGC
>CBDUAB010000242.1:0-5926 GCA_965365045.1 uncultured Planctomycetales bacterium | reverse complement strand
GGATTCCAAACGACGATCGAGTTGATGTTCGGCTGATTTGTTTGCATCGTTTGAGCGGCTGCCGCGGGATCCATATTCTTGAAGGGGTATTGCCCGGGATCTTTTCCGAGCAATTCTAAATTCCGTTCAAACATGTATTGCGACACGGACTTTTCCAGGCCATACGACGGCTGGCCGGCGAGTTCGTCAACGTTTTCGATACCGGTAACGATCACTGCATCGGCACCATCACTGGTTGAAGTCGGCAGAACGGCCACCGAATCACGGCTGAGCGAGGGCGCTAGGCTATCCATATTCGTCATGCAAACGGCATCCGAGGTGCCACTTCCGTAAAGCGTCAAACAGGTATCGTAATCGGCTTCCGTGAGTACGATGTCGACGTTCCATTTTTCCTCCACCGGACCTCTTTCACCTTCGTCCTTATCGATCAGGCCGGCTTCGTCGGCGACGCCGAAGACGGACCAGCTCGGGTATTCGCTCCAAGCCAGGCTGAAAGAAGCTGGCTCACCGCCGCCGGTCTCGCTCGATCCATCCCCAGACGGAGTGGAACGCGAACAGCCGGGCGATAAAATCAGACAGAGCAAACCGAGCATGGCGAAAGTACGAAGGATCATGAGTTTTCTCCCTATTCCGTATTGTAGATTTGATTGATGTTATTCAAATTCCGCCGGATCGTACGACTTTTGCTCGTCAACGAGTTCCTCCGTTCGCTGTTCGACACGTTTAGCCACGCGAATGGTCTCGTCCAACTCTTCACGCAATCGGGCAAGTTCGGACTTACTACGCTTGGACGAGACCGTTTGCAGTTGATCAATAGTTTGCTCCAAATGAGACACCGACTGCTCAACTTCATGGATTAATTCTTCACGCTGCCGTAGCTTGTTCTCTCGGGACCTGCCAGTTGTCTCCTGGGCGGTCTGCCACAGTTTGTAGGATTGCCGCAAATGTTCCATGCAAACGTGAAACATCCGATCCACGCTGTCCATGACTCCGTGAGCCGCGGCTGGGACCTTGCCCTCCTTAATATCCTTTTCCAGTGCCTTGTACAGATTCCATAGCTGGCGCAATAGGTTTTGCGTTCGCGCATCTCGGTCCGTCTGCAGTTTGTCCTCGAGTGCTCGTAGCGATTCAATTTGGAGGTTTTGTTGTTTTTCCAGTACGTACTCGTACGCCCTATTTGTAAGTTTCTCGAGTCCAAAAATCATTCGGTTGGCAAAAACGCCGATCCCTCCCAGAATACCGGCCAGGCCAGCAAAAGTTAATGGGGCGCTACGCATTGCCCAGGCCGCGAGCAACATGGTCACGCCGCCCACGAACGGCAAAAGCGTCAATGGAGACGCGAACAAGTCTAGCAGTACCTTGCGGCGAACTTCTTTCATGTGTTCGGGAGCGGTGAGATAAGCTTGAGTTTGTGTGATTTCACAGTGCGACCGTTTCCAAGTTACATTAGCAACGGTAGCCCGACACGCGAGCGAGGGACACAAGGTTAATCGTTCCACGGGTTTACGTGATGTGGTAGTGTCCCTCGCTTGCGCGTCGCGCTAGTGTATACGGCACGCCGTCGGCTCTGGCAGTAACCCGAAGCGAAAGCGAGGGACCTAACCTGGTTCCTCGCTTACGCTTCGGGCTACGAGGAATTGTGCCACATTCAGCCGCGTGCAGTGTACATGATTTGCAAAGCGCGCTGTTGCATCCTTTTGGATCAGTGAGCCGACAACTCCCCCGTTCTCCGCCGACGAACGCGCCGATTCGGCGAACGGGATCAATACGGTGGCTGTCCCAATACGAAGGACACCGAGGTTGCACCACTGGGTTCACCGGCCACTGCCCGCATCCGCTGGCTGCTGACGCCCGCCTCGACCAAATAATCTTGCGCGGCCACGGCTCGTTGTTTTGCCAGCTTCGTGTTGGCCTCCAGGTCGCCTAGTCGCGACGCGTTGCCACGGATTTCCAAGTAATACTGAGGCGACGTCTTCAGCGTCTGAATCAGCTCGTCCAGAATCGCCGTGCTATGTCCCGTAAGCCGCGCCCCGCCCCGCGCGAATACTAGTTGCGAAACCTGCAGCGTGCCGATCGGGACCAGGCTGTTCCATTCGGCGTCCGATAGTGCGGGTAGCACGACCCGATCGTCGCGGACGGTTTCTCGATCCAAAGCGGGATGAAAATTACTTGTCTGCAGCGCTCGTAGTATGCCGTCGTAATAAAGGTCCGTTGGTTTGCCGTCGGTTGGGTCACGATCGATGGCTCGCGTTCCCAACAAGACTTTATTGATATTCGCGACCATGTCTTCGAGCAACTGCACGCGTTGATTCTGTTGCAAGCCGAAGTGAGCGAAGTTCTCCTGAGTGTTTTTCCACCAAATGCCGTTGACGAGATTCTTGGCCTCCTTGTCATTTAGGGGTGTCCCGGTTTCTCGGGCGTCGGTCAGTACCAACTCAACCATCTTGTCACGGTAGCTATACGCCGCACGGAAATAGCAACCCGCCACGTCGCGCACCACGTCAGGGTTCTTGTGTAGATAGTCGCGATTGGCGACCAGCACGTCCACGATGTATCCGCGAAAACGCGAGCTGTCAACAACGACATGCGTATTCGGATTCTCTAGAACTTTCGAGACGTAAGGTTCCCACAGCACGAACGCTTGTGGTTGTTTCGGTTTCGCGGCCCGATATCGTTTGTAGACATCTTCGGCGTCCGCCGCTTCGATGAACGGGCGGTTGTCGAGATTGTCCAAGTTGAAATGCATCATCACGACGCGTGCCAAAGTTTCGCTCGGCGAGTTTGGCGTGAGCACCATGCGCGTACCGGCGGTGTTCATCGCATCCACGTTGGGGATCGCTGATTTGTAGGCCACGATTGCGTCCGCACCACGCGTTTCGTCGATAATCGCCACGATCGAGCCAGGCAATTCGTTAAGTGGGGCGCAAACTTTTAACAGAGCATCGATCGTAAACACGGCCAGATCAGTGTCACCTCTCCGCAATGCCTCGATTCGCTGCGAATAGTTGGCGCCGTCGTCCAGTAAGTTGACGCGAATGCGATTGTGACCGAGTAACGTCTTGAACTCAGGTGAACGCAGGACGGCATATCCACTAAAGGAATCCAACGCTAGCGTCACGTCGTGCTCGTACTGCGACGATGAGCTAGTGCTCGAGAATACGTTCGTCCGATAATCGCGGTCTTTCCGCGTCACGAGCACCTTGTAGGCGACGGCCAACACGACCGCGATCACCAGCCAAATGACGCACGCAGCGAGAAGTTTCCCTTTCGACACCCGTTTTGATCCTTTCTGTGTCAACTCGGAGACGAGTTATCTACGTCGTTTACGTCCGGCAATCAATCCCTTTCCCACCCACAAAACAACGAAAATGACCAGGACTGTCCAAAACAAGCTGCCGCGTCCGCGCCGTTTCTCCCTCGGGGGTGTTGGTTGTGTCTGTTCTGGCGCCCGAGTTGTTGCAGCGTTGCGACTGGGTGTTACATCTAGAAAGGGGCGGTGCGGTTCGCCGATGGGTTGGTTGTAGGTTTCGGACAGCGCGCCTAACGCAGCCACCGCAACTTCATCGGGAAAACCAGCCAAGAATTCAAAATCCGAAACACCCGTCGTGTTTTGATCTTTGTCTGACGTTTCGGCGAAAATTTCTGAAAGCGCCTGGGTCAGTTTTTCCGGATCGTCGGCGCGACGATAGGAATGGACTTTGGTCGCCAAGCTATGGTTGCCTTTCATGTCGACGCCGATGACATCCACGGAGATTCCACGGGACATGATGTCTGGCAAGTACTGCTCGACAAGTCGCTTATCGCTCGCTTCACCGTCGGTGACGACCAACAGTCGGTACGTGCCGTAGTGGCGCGCGTCGCGCAATTCCAGCAATGCATCGGCGCCAATTTTCATGAACTTACCGAGGGGAGTACCGCTCCTATGGCGGATTGCTTGGATCGCGCTCCGCATGCTTTGCCGGTCGATGGGTCCCAAAGGAATAACCCACGGCTCGCCATTAACACGGCCGTTGAGCAACAGCACGCCGACCACGGTATCCTCGGGCAGTTGCTCGAGAACACTGATCAACGCGTTTTTCGCGGCCTCCATTTTCGTTTCCCGACGTCCACGCATGCGCTCCCCCATGGAGCCCGAATCATCCAAGACAACGACGACGTTCTGGTTGGCGGTGACAGAATTCGTCGGCAGCACCGAAACAACGGCCGCTGCCAGCAGGAGTCTTTTTAGCATCCTTTTGTCCTCGCGGCTTGGGTCAGCCCAGGTTTAGCCGCTTGTAGGTCGAATCAGAACAAGCGGCGTGAGCACGATGGTGTTGGTTGTCGCTTTCCACGCCGCGCTGTTCCGGCATGAATCGCAAAATCGGTGTCTGTTGACGATTCCCACCGGAACAGCGCGGCGTTGTAAGGTTCCATCAAAATCAACACTTGTCGCGCCGCTCGTTCCGGCCTACGTGAGAAATGTCCATGTGTCGGCCGCATTCGCATGTCAAAAGTCGAAGTCGGTTTCATTGAGCGCCTCGGCGGGGACGCGGACGATGCGGAACTCGACGCGCATGTTCTCTTTGGCTTCGTTCAACGAGCGTGGCCGTGGAATGACGGGTTCCACGATCCCGGCACCTACTGGTTGGACTTGGCTAACGTCCAGGTTCACTTGCTGTTGTTCGGCAAAATCGACAAGCGATTTTTTTACGGCGGCGGCACGCGCGTGGGAGAGGTTCAAAGCAGCTTGCATCGTTTCACGCGGCTTGTGTTCGGTTCCTTCAAAATCACCCGACTGTACTAGATCGACGATGGTATCAATCGCGTTGACGTCCAAGGGGCGTCCCTTGAGAAAGTATTTGTATTTGCCCGAACTACCCGTGCGTTCAATAAGCCGCTTCTTAATGCCCGCATTTACAAGTTCTCGTAACGTTCTGGTCGGATCGGAATGTCCCCGAATCACGACGATCGCATTACCAAAAGTGGACGCAGCCTGAATAGTCCGCGTGAATTCGGATCCGTACTGGTCGGCCGAGAAATCAGATTGATTGGGTTCAAAGTTGATGGTGAAACTCACGATTGTCTTGTCATCCAGCTCAGCATCCGGTGAAAAATCGAAATCCTCGGCGATGCGAGTGGACGATGCCTGGGGACGTTCGTATTTGAGACCCGCAATCTTCGCCAGGCTCTGGTAATTCAATCCCGACGGATCAAAGCCAAAACGGTCCTTGGCGTAGCCCCAACTCACCGCCATATCGAGCGCCGCTTTCATTTTGGCCGCAAAACCAGAGGCGTTTCTTGCGTCTTCGAAAAATGCGATTTGACCCGGCAGCCCGACAAAAGAGCAGTCAAGCAACAATCCGTGTGCGTCTACTTCGAGCGTCGGCAACACGTCCTTGCCGAGAATGTTTTGCGCCATCTGCAGCACGCCACGGTATTCATTGGTCATGCGCTGATTGTCCTCGAACGACTTGCGCATCGCCACGACGGCTTGGGTTCCTTTCAGGTAGCCAGCAACGAATTTGTCCACCGTTTCCCGATTGGACCGGTACCAATCCGCGCGGACGGCGTACACATCGGCGATCGACCGCGACATCTGTTGCGTCGAGTTCAGGACATGGGCACCGCGAACCGTTCCTTCCGCACCCGAGCCTACTGTGTCCATCCCGCCGGTCAATCCGATCATGTCCGGCGTAATCACGCAACAAGCATCAATCGTCGCGTCCTTACGAAACGCCGCCGCCGGTCCATTGTCTCCGGTGAGATCGGAAACCCAGACGATTTCGATGTCGTCACGCGCGATCTTGGCGGCGTCGAGAGAATCATAGAGCAAGCCAACATGCGGACCTCCTTGTTGACAGGCAATACGAACTTTCTTTTCTTTGCTCGCCAGATCGTTTAGCTTCTTGAATTGTTCGCGAGCGACGATGTGATCACCGGCACTCCA
>CBDUAB010000241.1:0-5927 GCA_965365045.1 uncultured Planctomycetales bacterium | reverse complement strand
AACTGAAGCTGGCAGCTTCAGCCACGGCGGCTAAGTTCTCATCTGCCGATCGCCTAAAAGAGGGATCCTGATAAATCGTCGTTTGTCACGCCGCGAAAAGGGCGTTTTGTTCGCGGTGTGAACAACAGCTATGAGGTCAACGATGCGGCAGCGAAGAAAAACTTACTGGACGTCATGGCTGCTGATGGGCGTCTGTATGGCATTGGCGACCAGTGCGTGCTCGCGTAACGCCGGTCGGCAACCGGCCGCGGATCGCGGTATCACGCCCAGCAAGAAGCCGCAGGTGTACGTCGTCAATTATCCGCTGAAGTACTTTGCGGATCGGATTGGCGGCGATCTTGTCGATGTACATTTCCCGGCACCGCCCGCTATCGATCCCGCCTTTTGGAAACCAAATGTCGAGACGATCGGCGCCTATCAAACGGCAGACCTGATCCTGCTCAACGGCGCCGACTATGCCAAGTGGATTGCCACGACGACCTTGCCGGGGTCCAAATTGTTCGATACGACCTCGGACATACGTGACAAGTATCTGCGGGTCCAAGACGCCGTCACGCACAGCCACGGTCCCCAAGGAGAACACAATCACGCAGAGACTGCCTTTACCACTTGGCTTGATATGCAAATTGCGATTTCGCAGGCAACTTCCATCAAAGCGGCTCTGCAGAAGCTACTCCCGGACAAGAGAGAACTGCTTTCTGGCAATCTCTCGGAATTGGTGAGCGACCTGTCCGCGCTGGACAAACAACTCGAAAATCTTGCTGCCGGTAATCGTGATTTGCCACTGGTAGCATCGCATCCTGTGTACCAGTATCTCGCCAAGCGTTACGGGTTGAATGTCAAGAACGTTCATTGGGAACCGAACGAACTGCCCGACGGTAAATCGTGGCAGCAATTCCAACAACTAATCACGACGCATCCAGCCAAGGTGATGATATGGGAAGGGCCGCCGATCGACCCAATCGTATCACAACTGACGGAACATGGTTTACAGTGCTGCACCTTTGATCCATGTGGCAACACACCGGCAGAAGGTGATTTTCTCTCCATCATGTCCAACAACGTCATGAATCTGAAAGCGAGTCTTCGCGATCGCGATGATATCGCATTGTAATGACCGGCAAAGTCACCCTCCCTTCGCCAATCCAAACATCCGGCGTGTGGACCCCGCTATCTCTGCACCGTCTCCGGATAACCCGTGCCACCGGCACACTTCGCTGCGGTCATAGTCCGAACCAGCGCGATTATCGTTTTGTTGATTGGAAGCCCTAAAGCCGAGATTCTCGCTCGTACGATCATAATCAACACAAATCGAACGAAACGGATAAGCCCACCTCGGCCAGCACCTACTCCCACCTCCTCATCGCGGCTGGCAACAGGAGAAACACCTTCGTGTTAATATCAGCGAATCTTCGGCCCGCGGCTGCTGGCATGGCAGCAACGAGCTTGTTGCTAACGGTGTTGTCCGGCTGCTCTTTGCAAGACTATGTGCTGCAGGCGAACAATGACGTCCAACGAGTGGTGGCGCAAAAGTCAAACGATCCGCGTTGGGCACAGCCTGGCTTCACTATTGATATGGACCCTCGGAGTCGTTTTTACGATCCATACGATCCTGTCAAACAACCGATGCCGCCCGACGATCCAGCATCACACGTGTACATGCACTGCGTCAATTGCATGAAAGGCTGGCCATGTTGGCACTGCAACGGCGATCGCGGCGAGCTCGAGAATCCATCATGGCGTGATCGTCTCGGTGAATATGTCGAGATGGATGAAGACGGCAACGCTATCCTGTCGCTCGAATCAGCGTTGCAGTTAGCTTACATGCACTCGCCAGACTATCAGGATCAGCTCGAAACGGTTTACTTATCGGCGTTGGATGTGACGACGGAACGTTTTCGATTGGAGACTCAATTCTTTGGTGGAAATACGACCCGGTACGATCACTTGGGACGACTGCTACCGGGATCGGGAAACGTTCCGGGAGGACAACTTCGGCCAGGCGGCGAATCGAACAGGTTGGCCACCACCAACGATTTCCAAATCAACAAAAACTTTGCGACCGCCGGAGAATTGATGGTGGGTTTTGCCAACTCCTTCGTGTGGCAATTCGCGGGGCCGGACCGCAACACGGGAGCTTTTTCCCTGCTAAACTTCAGCCTGGTTCAACCACTCCTGCGTGGAGCGGGGCGCGACATCGCGCTGGAAAGATTGACGCGGGTCGAGCGCGGTATGCTGTCCAACCTGCGTCAACTGGAACGTTACCGTCAGGGTTTCTACACCGACGTAGCCGTGGGCCAGGGCGTCGGTGGTGTTAGCCGGCTGGGCGGTTTTCAGGGTGGAACCGGCCTCACCGGCTTTTCGGGTACTGGTCTAGGTGGACTGGGCGGCGTCGGCTCCGCGACTGGATTCGGTGGCGGCTTTTTTGGCGGTGGCGCGGCCGGAGCTGGTGCTGGTGGCGGAACCGGTTTGGCCGGTGGTGGTGCCGGACAAGTGAGCGGCTTCATCGGACTTTTACAGAGTTCACAAGAAATACGAAACACGCAATTAAGTCTCGATCTACAGCTGCGCACGCTTGCTCTCCTGGAAGCCAACCTGGAAGCGGGTACGATCGACTTGACTCAAGTCGATCAGTTCAGACAGAACATCGAAACGCTAACGGCTCAACTGTTGCAGGCGCGCGCTGGCTTGGAATTCGGACTTGACGCTTACAAGACGGGAACTTTGGGACTGCCACCCGACTTGGACGTAAAGGTTGACGACAGTTTCATCGAGCAGTTCCAGTTTATTGATCCCGATGTCACACTCTTGCAGGACACTATCGTCGCATTTCAGGACGAAATGGGTGCGTTGCCGACGAATCCTAACAATGAGCAACTGGCGGATGCGATCGAGCGAGCCGGCGAGCTACTCAGCGGCTATCACTCGCATTTCGCCCAAACTGAACGCGACATAGACGGTATGGTAGCGGAGGCGGAAACGCGAAAAAAAACGATGACGGCCGCCGAACAGAGAATGTTCGACCGCGATTTCGATCTGTTAAAGGCTGACTACGAAAAGCGACCCGCGATCTATGCGCAGTTGGAAGACGATCTTATGGGCACGGCCGATTCAGTTAATAACGAAGACGGGAATCAGGTCTTGCGCCAGTTGGTCGGCTGGACGCGCAGGTTGAGCGACGAACTTCAGTCCTTGAGCCTTATCCAGGCCCGTACCCGGCTGGAATCCGTAGTGGTCGAACCGATCGAGCTCGACTCAAACACCGCGCTGGACATTGCTCGCGCCAGCCGTCTCGATTACATGAACAATCGTGCGGCGTTAGTCGACAGTTGGAGACTGATCGCTTTCAATGCCGATGAGCTTCAATCGACTTTGGACGTTCGCTTGAGCGGAGATATGGGGACGGTCGGCAGAAATGCTGCTGAATTCCGTGCGCCGACCGGTAGACTGACGGCAAGCTTGGAGTTTGACGCGCCGTTTACTCGCCTGACGGAAAGAAACAACTATCGACAAGCGCTGGTTGACTACCAAGAAAGCCGGCGGCGACTCATCCAATTCGACGATCAACTGAGTCAGTCGCTCCGGCAAAGGTTGCGTGACTTGGAACAGCTACGCGTTAATTTGGAGATTCAGCGGCGGGCCGTGGTCATCTCGATCCGTCGTGTCGATTTCACTCGCGCCGAATTAAACCGGCCTTTGCCGTCACCGCAGCCAGGCGAGGCGCCCAACACTTTTGGACCCACCGCCGTGCAAAACCTGCTTTCCGCATTGTCGGATCTGAGTAATGCACAGAATAACTTCATGAGTGTGTGGTTGAATTATTACGCTGGGCGGATGCTCCTGATGCGTGATCTCGGCGTCATGGTTCTGGACGACGAGGGCCGCTGGATCGACCTGCCGTTGGACGAAATCGTGGCAACGAACCGTTTCTCTGAAAACGATCTGCCCCCCACGATCCCCGACGAGTGGTGGCAACATGCGGATCCAGCGGCGGAATCACTGCCACGGCAATCCGATGAGTCCGGGCAAATTGACGCCGCCAACGACCCACGACGACTGCCGCCACCGGATGATCTTCCGTAAGTGCTCGTGTCATCAGATGAAACAGCTGCGCAAGATTTGACGTTGCGGTTTCTTCCGTCGCTGGCGTTCACCCAGCGTTACGCCACCTACGAGCTTGTCTCGGTCGGCTCGCACTTCCATACCCAGACGAAGTGGCCGCAAATACCGCCGAATTGTCAAATTGCCTCCAAGCATTGATAATCTTCTGGCAACCCCGGCACCTGCTCAGCGTAACGGGCAAATTCCAAATAATTTGCATCTTGGGGTTGATCCTAGTCGAAACGACGCGTCGGCTTCGCATGAATCACCTGACGCGACTACAATAGGATGACCGTGTATCGAAGTTCTTGGAGGATCCGTTCTCCTATTTGATCAACCGTTGTGTTTGATTCCGAATCGTTGTGAATATTCCACAGCGCACTAAAAGGGGCACCGACCATGGCAAGCGTGCTTGAATCCGAATCCGCGATCGAACCTTTGCAGTCACTCCCACAGCAAAAACGCACCCGAGGTCTGCCGCGCGTGCTGCTGTTTCTGTTGATCACGGCAGCGCTCGTCTGCGCCGTCGGCTACGGAGCGAATCGAATTCTCACGTCTGCCGACGATGCCGGGCCAACGATGTCTACCTTTCTCGTCAAGCCCGGCGAATTGTTGGTCACGGTCACAGAGGACGGCAACGTTGAAAGTGCCAGTAACGTCGACGTCAAATGCCAAGTTGCCGGTGGCAGCGCCATCCTGTGGATCGTCGCGGATGGCACGGAAGTCGCCGCGGGCGACAAAATCGTTGAACTCGATTCGTCTGCTTTGGAAGACCAGATCAACACGCAGAAAATCTCTTACAGCAAAGCGCGCTCCGCGGTCATCCAGGCGCAAAAGAACTACCAAGTCGCCCAGATATCCGTGAGAGAGTACGTGGAGGGTACGTTCGTCAAGGAACTCGAAGATGCGGAGACGCAGATTACGATCGCCGAAGAGAATCTCCGCAGTTCCAAGAACTCGCTGGAATACTCGGATCGGATGTTCCAGCGGGGATACATTAGTGAACTGGAACTCGAAAGCCAACAGTTTGCCGTCAAGCGCTCGCAATTGGAACTCAACGCCGCAAATACCGTAAAAATGGTCCTCGTCAAGTTCACCAAGGAAAAGACACTTGAGGATCTCCAAAGTCAAGTGGAAACGTCAGAGGCTACCATGGAATCGGAACAAGCCGCATTTGATCTCGAAGAAAGCAAGCTCAAACGCCTGGAAACACAGATCGAGAATTGCACGATCGTCGCTCCCCAAGCGGGTATGGTCGTCTACGCGAACGAGCGCGGCGGCCGTTTTGGACAATCGAGTTCAGGCATCGAAGAAGGTGCGGCCGTTCGTGACCGACAAACAATGTTGCGGATCCCCGATCTATCTCAGATGCAAGTGAAAGTGAACGTTCACGAGACTAAGGTCGAAGATCTGCGCGGCGGCATGCGCGCCCGCGTCAATATCCAGGGACGCGAGCTCCAAGGCTATGTCACGTCGATTGCCAATCAGCCCGAATCGACGAGCTTTTTCCAAGGCAACGTCAAAGAATACGCAACGATCGTCAAGATCGACGGCAACCCGGATGCCCTCAAGCCTGGCATGACGGCCAAAGTCGAGATTTTGGTCGCTCATCTGAAAGATGTCACTAGTCTGCCCGTTTCCGCGGTCGTGGAACAGAGAGGTCAGTTTTTCTGCTGGGTGAAGGGACCAGACGGAAGCCCGCAACGCCGACCGTTAATCCTGGGGCTAAGCAACGACCAATTTGTAGAAATCAAGGACGGAGTTGCCGAAGGTGACGAGGTAGTACGGAATCCTCGCGCCTTGGTCGAGGACGCGCGCGACGAAAC
>CBDUAB010000240.1:0-5953 GCA_965365045.1 uncultured Planctomycetales bacterium | reverse complement strand
CGGAACTGAAGCTGGCAGCTTCAGCCACGGCGGGTAAGTTCTCATCTGCCGATCGACTAAACCGGCACTGCTGGTTGGGATCGCGTCTACACATCCTGTACCGGTAATCGCAATGGAGTGGTGGTCGCGTTTGGGTTCTCAACAAGGGACTGCGGTTCTTTCGCGATTTGTCGGATCGAAGTACTGCGGCTGGGCGTCGTAACTCGCTTCCTCGTTAGCGGGCTGGTACGCCGGTTGATGAAGCCGCGTAACGATGGAACCAGGATCGCCATGACAAGTCCTAGTACGACAAGCGGTCCGACTGTCAGGATTGGTAGTGGCATAACCACAGCGCCCACGACCAATGCAAATAACATTGATAGGACGACAAGCGGTTGACGCATCCATGCGAACGAGAGAAAAAGGAAGCCGATAAAAAACGCCGCGCTCGCCGCGAAAAGTACGAACGTCGTGCGGCTCAAAACGATAATGTCTAGTCTTTCCACGTCACCGAACGTTGTGAATAAGTAGCGGTTCGTTGCTGGCGGCGGAGGAGTTTGCACGGACGCTCCGATCCATTCTTCGAGCCATTCCTGTTCGTGCTCCGGTTGGCGACCCCATATCAGACCGCGCCATTCCCAACTGTTTGCTGAAATGAGATGATTCGGCGATGTGAACAAGTGCTCACGTTCTGGCGTGACCAACTGCCAATACAACTCCTGTGTCCAGTGAGCACCCATTATGTGCGGTAGTTCAATACTGCTGAACCAACGTTGCGTAGGCTGCCGAACGCCGTAGGAAAGTTCTAATACGTGTTCACCGACGGCCACGGCCGACAAGTCGATTTCGACAATTGCATCGTTCCGCCAGTAAGGAGAAACTCTCTTGTGGTCGAGCAGGATAAAGACCTCGTCGCTCTTGAGCACATCTCGCGGCAAGCTGATTGGCAGGCGGTTTTCGTTGCTGGAAAAGCGAAATACCGCTCGATCTCGACGCGCCGTTCCGATTGTCCAAGTTTGCACGTAGGCCTGTTTTATGCTCGTCGAGTTGGCACCCAGCTCAGGCGCAGGCGAAATCTGCAGGTTCAGTTTGGCACCAGAACCCTTGGCCGTGAGAAACAACTGATTTGCGGGTGTGGCGCGATGTCGGTTGTCATTGACTTCCCAGTTGGCGTCGGTTGTGCGTAAGGCGGTCTCCGCGGGACTGTTGGCGATGACTCGATGACTGGAAACTTCATCAACGTGAGGCAAAACGAGTGGGATGGTCCAGTTTGACGTGTCGCGTGGTAATACGAACGGTAATGGATACGTGACATTCACCACGACATCGCCCTGCGGACCAGAGGCAAGGTCATACACGGCGTAGTACATATTCGCCGTGTCTTCTGCCTCCATCGCGGCAAGGGTGTTTGTCAGCTCCGGGTCATCTTTTGGTTCGATCGTATTGCCGTCGAATTGCAATTCCAATCGCCGATGATCGATGACCGGCGGGATTCGTAATATGACCCGATCGAGTGGCTCATGTCGGACGTACAAACTAAATTGCTGATCAACCGAGACGCTTTCATGTTCGATATCGATTTGGCTTGTGACTTCCGCATTAACATGCCGCGGCCTGAAGCGGATTCGATATGCGAGCTGGGCATTTTCAGGCGAATCAACGAGCCTACGGCATATCGACGATTGCTCTGAATTGGCTGGGCGCAGATCCGCCGGCATTCGTTCTGGCCTCAGTCGCGACGTTTCGTCAGTAATGCTTTCTAACTCAATATTTTCGGCCGGCAGCACAACGATCACGGCTTGCGCGGCGGAAGCGTCAACAATGTAAGGCAACTTAAGCAGCAAGGAGTTATCTGTCGGTTGCACGGTGCGCCTTGCCAGGATTTCGAGATCAAACTTTCCCCGCATCGCTTGCGCTAACGGAATGGTGAGTGGCGAACCCGCTGTTAAATCCAAGGATTGGATGTCGACGAGATTTGTCTCCAACACATCGATGACTTCCCAGTCATGAAACTGCATTTGAATACTTTTCGTCGGAGCCCCGTGAACCGTGAATTGGAATCGTGCGCGCAGTTCGACGCGGTGAGGATCGATTTTGAAAATGTGACGCGGCTCGACCGACATGCGTGTTTGCTTCTTTACGGCGGTCAATGGTAAATCAAACGGTTGACGGAAATAACGAAAAACAGTGAGGAATTCCTCGGACTGAAGTTCCGCGGGAATTTTGGCGGAGGGTCGTAGTTGTGTGCTTTCAGACCAGCGAGGCAGCCATTCACCCTCAACGGCGATAGCCAGATGACCAACGTGACGAAAGGCGTTTTCGACGAAAAAGCCACCAGCGTTCAGCGGCGGTTTGTCATCATCAACTCCCATTTGCTCCGTTAGTAGTTGCAACGTGAATTGCTCACGAGTTGCTTTGGCGAGTTTGAATACAGCAACTAGTTGCTCGGCATTTCCTTCGCTTTCATCGATCGTTACGGTGTAATCTGGCCTTCCACTGGATATCATTTGCGCCCCGGCAGGTAGACGAACTCTTACTGTATCGACGGTTTGCCCCAGGCTTTGAATGCGAAAGGACGCTTCGGTACGCAGTGAATTGGGACCTCGAACTCGAGCGATGAGGATGCTGTCGACTTCGAGAAATGACGATGATTGAGAAAAGTTATCATTCGCGAGGTCCGTCCAGGCGAAACGTACTACGCCCGCCACGCCGGCCAGCGTCACGCGTGTCTTGTTGTCGTCGTCAATATCCGTGCTGACGATCTCGGCATTATCGCTTACGACAATCTCGGGTTCTTTTGCCGTGAGCGTCAGAACCATTTGGGAAAGGGCACAATGTGGTGTTTCTAAGTTGATGACGTTTCGACTAGCGACTCGCTGAACTGGCAATATGGCGTCAAAAACCAGACGATGTTTTTCGTTCTTGCCGGCCCTGACCCAAGCGACGTAGCCACTTGTCCGGCGATCGAAGTCGATGACTACTTGCGCGGAGCCTTCGTCTCGGGGAAGATCTCGTAGTATGGCGTTGCCCATACCGAGTGGGATGCGCACCGCCGAATCCGTCAACGTCGCGATCACGAACTCGATCCTCAGTTCGGCTTGTTCTTTGTTTGCCGAACCAGTGATCTTCAATTGTTCGATGATGTATTTCGGCACAAAGTCAGGTTGCCGCAAGCCTTGATCGATGCGGTACAGACGCTGAAAATCTTCGATTGTGATTCCCGCCGGCACCGGGACGAGATCGCCGGCTTTGTCCCGAAGATAGAACAGTTCCGGTCCCGACTCACGTATCTCATGATTCTGAAATGCGTTTCTGTCCGCGTTCGTTTTCGCGGCGACCGCCGGCTCTTCCGCGTCGACGACCGACTTTGCTGAAGCGCTGGTCGGATTTGTCGTGGGTGGCTGTGCCGCCGGCAGCAAACCAATAACCGCAGCGCAGTATGCTCCGGCAAGAACCGAGACAGTAAAACGTAGTTGCCTCGTTTTGGCAGCGTAACTCTGCATAGACATCTTGATTGAAGCTTGTAAGTTCACAACAAGCCTCGGCTACAACGAACCGGCCCCAACTTGTCTCCGACCAATGCGCAATCGCATCACTCGGATTCCAACAATCGAGACCGTGTGCCGCGGATAAGAAAAGACACGGTATTAACCAATTCCGAAAAGACCTCTCTCCGAATTCTTCCGTAAACCAGAGATACTCCCTCTCAGTGTAACCCGTTACCATTTCGCGGTATAGCGCCGAATGTGGGCCTTGTCACGCGAGCACTGTTCCACGGCCAAGATTCGCCAGGTTTCGCAGGTCGGCCGTAACGTATACGGCACGCCGTCGGCTCTGGCAGTAACCCGAAGCGTAAGCGAGGGACCTAACCTGTTTCCTCACTTACGCTTCGGGTTACGAGGAATTGTGCCACATTCAACTGCGTACAGTACACGCCAACCTGCCAAATTGGCAATTCAGTCCCCGTGGCCGCGTCTCGGGCATGTTGCCAGTAATCGCAAACTCGCATTAAATCACTGATTTGTAAGACTTTGCGGCGTGTTGGAGGCGGTTGGCACGCAGGTTGCTATCTAGTGGCATCCTAAGTTGATGTCTGCCAATCCCGCATGTTGTGTGGGAAGGTCGGGGTCTGTCTGAACTTCATGAAGAATTAGAAGAATTACCAGCGTACGCATTTTGAACACGGTGGTGGGGCCCGAATTGGGGACACGAACAGGACCCGATCTGCAATGGCTCGGCCCACTGGCATAGGAGGAAATCTGACGTGGCGAAGAATATGGTATTCGAAGACGGTGCGCGGCAACCGCTTCTTAGTGGCGTTAGCAAGTTGGCTCGCGCTGTGCGGAGTACATTAGGGCCGCGTGGTCGAAACGCGGTTCTCGACAAAGGTTGGGGGTCCCCAAAAGTCACGAAGGACGGTGTGACCGTTGCTGAAGACATCGACCTGGATGATCCCAACGAAAATCTGGGTGCTCAGCTTGTTAAGGAGGCTGCCAGCAAGACCAACGACGTCGCGGGTGATGGCACGACGACCGCGACTGTTTTGGCGGAAGCAATCTTTCGCGAAGGACTCAAAATGATTGCCGCCGGCGCCGACCCAATGGCGCTTTCGCGCGGAATCAACCAAGCCACCGAAGCAATCACCACAGCTATTCGTTCGCTGGCCACGCCGATTGACGCCAAGAACAAAAAGGAGATACAGCAAGTCGCTACGATCGCTGGGAATAATGATCCGGCCATCGGAAGTGTCTTGTCCGAAGCGTTTTTGAAGGTCGGCAAAGACGGTGTCATTACGGTCGAAGAAGGTCGCACCAACGAGACATACGTGGAAGTCGTCGAAGGAATGCAGTTCGATCGAGGCTTTTTGTCGCCACACTTTGTTACCGACGTGGACAATCAAACCGTTGAGTTGTCGAGCTGTTACGTTTTGCTGTTTGAAGAAAAGATCTCAAGCGCTAAAAAGCTCGTTCCGCTTCTCGAAGCTATCAGCAAAGCAAACAAACCTTTGTTGATCATCGCCGAGGATGTTGACGGTGAGGCCTTGGCGACACTCGTCGTCAACAAGATGCGAGGTATTTTGACCGTCTGTGCCGTTAAGGCGCCCGGCTACGGCGATCGCCGCAAAGCGATGCTGGGTGATATCGGCGTGCTGACCGGTTCGACACCCATCTTCAAGGATCTTGGTATTGAGTTGGAAAGCGTTAAGCTTTCCGACCTGGGCCAAGCGAAAAAGATCAAAATCACTTCCGACAACACAATCATCGTCGGTGGTGGCGGTAAGAAGGCTGAAATCGACGGCCGAGCCGAGCAGATTCGCACCGAAATCGCGTCGACGGACAGCGACTACGATCGCGAGAAGCTTCAGGAACGTTTGGCCAAGTTGGCCGGCGGTGTCGCACAAATCAATTGTGGCGCGGCAACGGAAACTGAAATGAAGGAGCGCAAGGCGCTGCTCGAGGATGCCAAATCGGCGACGCAGGCGGCGCTCGAGGAAGGCATCGTGGCGGGAGGCGGAGTCGCTTTGATTCGTTCCGCAAAGGCACTTTCCAAAATCTCGGCCACAGGCGATGAGGCACACGGCGTCGAGATCATTCGCAATATTCTCGACAAACCGTTGCGAGCCATCGCCGAAAATGCGGGGCTCGACGGCGCCGTTGTTGTCAATCGTGTGCGCCAAATGAAGGGCAAGACCGATGGCTACGATGCGGATAAGGACCAATATTGTGACTTGGTCGCGGCCGGTGTTATCGACCCAGCCAAAGTTGTTTGCACGGCATTGCAAAACGCCGCCAGCGTGGCCTCATTGCTACTAACGACCTCCTCATTGGTCACCGAAATTCCCGAACCAGAACCCGAAGGCGGCGACCAAGACCACGACCACGGCATGGGCGGCATGGGAGGCGGCATGGGCGGTATGGGGGGCGGCATGGGCGGTATGGGAGGCGGCATGGGAGGCATGGGCGGCATGATGTAA
>CBDUAB010000239.1:0-5953 GCA_965365045.1 uncultured Planctomycetales bacterium | reverse complement strand
CACTCGTTAATGTTGGCCGATATCGACGGTGACGGCCGACAGGATGTGGTTGCCGGCAAGCGTTTCATGGGACATGACGGCAAAGACCCAGGTGAGTACGATCCGTTGGCGATTTACTGGTACTCATTCAATCGTGATAGACGCAGTTGGAAACGCCATTTGGTGTCTTGGGGACACGGCTGTGGATTTGACCTCGACCCCAAGTGCGCCGATGTCGACAACGATGGCGATGTGGACATTGTGGCCGCGGCCCGTAGCGGTTTGTATTTGCTTGAGAATACGCGGATCCACGACAAATCGCGTCCAGCCTTGCCGGCCTCGCAACCGCCGGCACCCAACTATAAAGATCACGCCGACCTATTGAACTTTCGGGACGAAGACGGCCACGCACAGCCGGTTGGCAAACCTCAAGGTTGGGCGCGGCGGCGGTCGCATGTTCTTTACCACATGCAGACAGTGATGGGACCGATACCGGGGCCAATCGAGCGCGTGCCACTCGAAGTCCGAGTGGAAGCAGAAGAGAGGACGCCTAACTACTTGCGGCGCAAACTCAGTTTCTCCAGCGACAAAGACACACGCGTGCCGGCCTACCTATTGATTCCAAACAAACTGACGCGGCCAGCCCCTACGATGCTCTGTCTGCATCCCACCAGCCCACTTGGAAAGGCACAGATCTGCGGCTTGGGAGGTAAACCAAGTCGATTTTACGCGCACGAACTGGCCGAGCTTGGGTACGTTTGCCTGGCACCAGACTATCCGAGCTTTGGCGATTACGCGGTCGATTTTGGTGCCCGCCGCGACCTCTTCCCAAGCGGCACGATGCAGGCCATTTGGGACAACATTCGCGCGCTTGATCTGTTGGAAACGCTGCCCGAAGTCAACCGCGACCGGATCGGTTGCATCGGCCATTCATTGGGTGGTCACAACGGACTGTTTACGAGTGTGTTTGATCAACGAATACGTGCCGTGGTCACGAGCTGTGGCTTCACGGCGTTTGCGGACTACAAAGGCGGCGATCTGACTGGCTGGACAAGCGATCGCTACATGCCCCGCATTCGCGATACGTACGGCAGCGACCCGGGACAAATGCCGTTTGATTTTCACGAAGTGTTGGCGGCACTCGCGCCGCGTCCGGTATTCGTGAACGCTCCGTTGCACGATGACAACTTTGACGTAGCGGGCGTACGCAAAGTGATGGACAGCGTGAGCCAAGTCTACGACCTGCGCAATGCAACGGAAAACGTGACCGCTGTTTATCCCGAGGCCGAACATGATTTCCCGGCCGAGGTGCGCCAACAGGTTTATGCTTGGCTGGATAGTCACCTCAAGAACTAACAGCCGCTTCGTCTTCGAAAGTCATTTGACATGCCCGATGATTCATTTCACAACCTGCCCACCCCTTTTCTGTTTCTCGACGGTCCCACGGTTAAGCATAACATCGACCGCTTGGCGGCTTATGCGCGGACGCACAATTTAGATTTGCGGCCGCATACCAAGACACACAAGTCGCAGCGAATTGGTCGACTCCAACTGGATGCGGGCGCGATCGGCCTAACGGTTGCGAAAGCGGGAGAAGCCGAGGTGATGTCGGCGGTCTGTAATGACATCCTCGTCGCCTATCCCGTGGTTGATCCGGCGCGAGCCAACCGCATAGCGACGGTAGCGAGGGAGACGAACGTCGCCGTAGCTATCGATTCTCAGGCCGGGATCTTCGCGTTGCAGGCTGCGGCAAGCGCGGTCGGTTCGACCATCAGCGTATTGATTGATTTAGACGTTGGCGTCGGGCGAACCGGCGTACAAACTATCGCCCAAACTGTGGAATTGGCGGCCCGCGCGGAACAGGCAACGAATCTGGCCTTGCGTGGGTTGTTCATTTATCCTGGCCACGTCAAAGGGAAACCTGACGAGCAACGGCCACAACTTGCGGCAATTTCGGTGCAAGTGGCGGAAGCACTCGACGCCTGGCGGGCCAAAGGCCTCAACGCCGAGATCGTCTCCGGTGGCTCAACGCCATCGGCGTATCAATCGCACCTTATTCCGCAACTAACAGAATTTCGGCCCGGCACGTATGTCTTTAACGACATGAATGTTGTGCGCGGTGGATATTGCGAGCTAGAGGATTGTGCGGCAAGGATTGTCTCTACGGTGGTCAGTAATGCCGTTCCGGACCAAGTTGTCTTGGATGCCGGTAGTAAGACTTTGACCAGCGACCTCTGCGGGCCGGCGCCGGATAGCGGCCACGGGTATCTCGTCGAGTTTCCCGATGCCAGGATCACACGTCTAACCGAAGAACACGGTCAGGTGGACGTTTCTCGATGCGACGTGCGTCCGCAGCTCGGCCAGCGCGTTACGACTATCCCCAACCACATCTGTGTGTGCGTCAATATGCAGGATCGAATCTGGTGGCGGGAAGCGATCGAAACGGATGATCTCGAACCGCTCATCGTCGATGCCCGCGGCATGCTGTGTTAGGCCGTCCAATGGAACTCATCGCCACCTGTGCCTTTGGACTCGAAGCCGTCGTAGCGCGCGAGCTGGCTGCCTTGGGTTACGAGAGCCAAGTGACGCAGCCGGGACGCTTGCTATTTCAAGGCGAAGCCGACGCGATCTGTCGCGCCAATATCCATTTACGTGTGGCCGAACGGGTTCTCATTCGTGTGGCCGCCATGCCGGCGGCCGATTTCGACCAGTTATTCGATGGCACGAAAGCGCTCCCTTGGGAAGACTGGATTCCGCCAGACGGTAGCTTTCCCGTTGGAGGTCGATCGCATAAATCGCAGCTTACCAGCGTGCCTGCCGTGCAGCGAACTGTGAAGAAAGCCGTCGCGGAACGGCTTGCACAAAAACACGGCACGACGCTGGCCGAAACGGGTTCGCATTACGCCATCGAAGTAGCATTGCTCGACGATGTCGCCACGCTGACGATCGATACGACTGGCGAGGGACTTCACAAGCGCGGTTATCGGCGACTGACCGGGACCGCACCGCTTCGCGAAACGTTGGCGTCAGCACTGGTCCTGTTGAGCTTTTGGGACGTCGATCGACCTTTTCTGGATCCGTTTTGCGGTACCGGGACGATTCCGATCGAAGCGGCACTGATTGGCCGCGGTATTGCACCAGGACTTAACCGTGCGTTTGCCGCCGAAGCCTGGCCGCGGATTCCGGCTGAATCGTGGTCGGCCGTGCGCGCTGCCGCACGACAGCAGATTCTGCCGGCGCTGGAGCAACGTTTGATCGGCACCGATAGTGACGCCAAAGCGCTCACACTAGCCCGTTATCATGCCGAGCAAGCGGGCGTCGCCAGCGACATTCATTGGCAGCAGCGTGACTTCGCCGATCTCAGCAGCCAGCGCCAATTCGGCTGTCTCATCTGCAACCCACCCTACGGTCGCCGCTCGAGCCAGCGGAGACAAGTGGACGAACTCTATCGAATTTTTCCACAGGTTCTACGTAAACTTCCGACCTGGTCACACTTTATTTTGGCGGCGAGTTCGCAATTCGAGCGCACGATCGGACAGCGCGCGGATCGTCGACGAAAACTCTACAACGGCCGCATCGAGTGTCAGTACTATCAATTCCATGGCCCCCGTCCAGGTTCAGGTCTCGTTTCAGGTTCAGATGCAGAAACACCAGGACAGCGCGGCATTCCGTCGTCCGAGGAAAAAACAGCGGCAAACGTGGAAGCGTCCGATGTACAAGACGCGAGTCTCGCGAGGCGGGTTACTTCTAACGATGCGGCTCCAGCGTTTGGCGGTCTAACGGACGCGGCGCATCGGCAGGCAGTCGACTTTCGCAATCGCCTCGCCAACCGGGTTCGCCACCTGCGCCGCTGGCCAAAACGGGGAATCACATGTTATCGCTTGTACGAACGCGATGTCCCCGAAATCCCGCTGGTGGTGGATCGCTATGAAGACCGCCTGCACATTGCTGAATTTGATCGGCCACACGACCGCACGCCCGCGCAACACGCGGATTGGTTGGACTTGATGGCTAAAACGGCCGCCGAAGTTATGGAGGTCCCCAAGTCGCATGTCTACCTAAAGCGTCGCGTACGGCAGCGTTGTTCCTCACAGTACGAAAAGTTGGGTTCAAGCGGCGAAACGATCATCGCACACGAAGGCGGTTTGCGTTTTCGCGTGAACCTGTCGGACTACATCGACACGGGATTATTCCTCGATCATCGCATCACCCGCTCGAAAGTCCGCGACATGTGTGGGGACAAACGGGTTCTGAATCTGTTTGGCTATTCGGGAGCGTTCACCGTCTATGCTGCGTCAGGCGGCGCCACGGCGACAACGACCGTTGACTTGTCGCACAACTACCTCGACTGGGCGCGGCAGAATTTGGAGCTCAATGATTTGGGTGGACCGCAGCACCGATTTGTGCGCGCGGACGCAATGAGATTTGTCCGCGATCTACATCCTGACATCTTCTTTGATGTGGCCATTGTCGACCCACCGACGTATTCCAATAGCAAAAGTACACAATACGATTGGGACATTCAACGCGACCACGTTGAATTACTCAACAAGCTCGCTCGGCATCTGACGAGTGGCGGAGTGATTGTTTTTTCGTCCAACTTTCGCAAATTCAAATTGGTAGCGGATGAGCTCGTAAACCTGGCGGCGCACGAGATTACGAAACAAACGATCCCAGAGGATTTTCGCAACCGTCGCATTCATCGGTGTTGGCTTTTGCGGCGCGAGTGACCAGCATGGCAAATTGCGGAAAATTGCTTTCCCAGTGGTTCACGTACAACGAATGGAAGATTCGTAGACGGCAGCTCGCAAGATCCAAATTCGAAAGCGATCTATGAAGCGAACGTCGTTGCCGATTATCCGTTGCGTACACGACGCAGCGGACAAAGTGTCGCGGTAGTCGTCGGCGGTTGATCCACAACTTCTGTCGCGTCAAGCACTTCTGAAAAAGACCAACCGCCGGCGTTTCAGCTGTTTACTCTTTGAGAAAGTAGTACACACGTACTCTTTTTTGGGAGGAATCAGCATGACGAAGCGCAGAGTTCCCAAGTACCGCGTGTGGTCAAAAAACTCGGCCGAGCGAAAAATACCATGAAAACCAGGGATTGAGCGAGACCCCGTGAATGAATCTCGGCCGAAGTCGGCCGCCGTAAACCTTTCCCAGGCAGAACAGCCTGGTGGTGTCGTCGCAACGCAAACTACTCGGCAGGGAAGGACGGTTGACGTGCATCCGGGCCAGCGCCATGGTGAAGACTCACTCTTCTGAACCCGCTGGCACACCCATGAATTTCGTTCTGCAACCCTGGCAGCTCTATTTTGTGATTCTTGCCGGTTGGATCAACCGCCAGCAGCAAGAAGCCTTCGAATACGTGCGCACCGAGAACCAAGTGCTCAAGGAGTTGCATGGTGAGAAACGGATCCTGCTCAACGATGACCAGCGCCGGCGACTGGCAGTCAAAGGCAAATCGCTCGGTCGAAGACGACTCGAAGAAGTTGGTACGTTGTTCACGCCGGGTACAATCTTGCGCTGGCATCGCAAGCTTGTTGCAGCGAAGCACGATTATAGTGACCGCCGAAAGAAGGTCGGGCGGCCTGCTTTGTCGGATGAAGTCGTTCAACTGGTACTGCGGATGGCCAAGGAAAACGAGTCGTGGGGATTCGATCGGATTGCCGGAGCAATCCAAAATCTTGGCCACAACATCTCCGACGAGTCGGTCGGTAACATTCTCAAGCAACACGGCATCGAACCGGCGCCGGACCGCAAACGTTCAACAAGTTGGTCCACATTCATCAAAGCTCATTGGGATGTGCTGGCCGCCATCGACTTCACGACGATCGAGGTCTGGACTAAGGGCGGTCTCGTCACTTATTACTTGCTGTTCGTGATGGAACTGAAGACGCGACGCGTTCACTTCGCTGCCGCAACGGTCCATCCGGACGAAACCTGGATGAAGCAGATTGCGCGGAATCTGACG
>CBDUAB010000238.1:0-5964 GCA_965365045.1 uncultured Planctomycetales bacterium | reverse complement strand
CAGGAACTTACCCGCGTGTTCCCACCGGGCGCAGAGGCCGGAACGACAAGCTCGGTCGTTTTCACTGGCACTGGTTTCGCAAACCTGTTGGGCGCTCGTTGTAACCACGCAGGCGTGACGTTTCAAAGAGACGAAAGCCGATTCACGGTTCACGTCGCTGACGGTACGTTGCCTGGGTTGTACGACGTACAGACAATCGGTGCCAACGGACTAAGTTCGACGCGAGCTTTTTTTGTCTCTACGCGAACCCATGTCGTGGAACACGATCCCGATTCGCGTGACGAAATAGTTCAAGACGTACCGCTCGGTTGTGTCATCAGCGGATGCATCACCAAGGGCGACGTTGACGCCTACAGCTTCAAAGCGGCACGAGGCGACAAGGTGGTAATCGAGTGTTGGTCAGAAAGAATTGATTCAGCGTTGCGAGCGGTGTTAGAACTGCGAGACGCCGATGGAAAACGACTTGCCGTCAATCGCGGATTCTTTGACGCGGATCCTGTCGTCACGTTCGCAATTCCGGCTGACGGGGAGTACGTCGCTCGCTTGCATGATCTCGTCTATTCCGGCGGAGAGAGCCATTTCTATCGTCTTGACATTGGCCAGGAGCCGCGAGTTGTGTTCGCGCTGCCGCCGGTTGTTCAACTTGGTAAGGAAACGGCCGTGACGCTGTACGGTTGGAATCTCCGCCCAGCCGCCACCGAAACCGTTTCCGTGGTCTCACGGGGTGACGAAAGACACAGCCAGCAAGCATCCGGTCAGGACCGCGGCGACGCGGAAGACTTTGTGGGATCAACCACGACGTCCCGATTGCCTGACACTCGGCTTGGCCAACCGCTCCCCTTCGAGACGACGACGGTTCATCTGACCTCTCCCGAGGTGCGCTGTTTCACGCCCGTACACCGCCGCCCAGCGGAATTGGCGGTTGATTGCTTTCCTTACTATTATGCTGGCGCGGATCTGCCGATCGCTATTGGGACAACGGATGTCCCCGTCGCGGTAGCTCGAGACAACTTTTCAGCAGTTGAGGCCCATGCTGTCACGATCCCCGGCGAAGTTGTCGGTCAATTGACCCAGGCTGCCGACTGCCAGTGGTATGCACTAGATGCACTTCGCGGGGAAGTCTTGTACATCGAAGCGTTTGGCGAACGAATCGGATCGCCAGTAGACCTTGATGTGTCAATTCTCGACTCGCATGGTGACGTTGAGTTGGCCAGCTTTCATGATGAAATTAGGAACCTTGGAGAGCTAGGATTCCCCTCAACACATCTCGATCCCGCGGGACGATGGGTCGTTCCATCAGACGGCCGCTACTTGATTACGGTCCGAAACCTTATCGGCGGCACGGGCAAAGATCCTCGTCGCGTGTATCGCTTGAGTGTACGGCGTGAAGAACCGGACGTGCGACTCGTCGCCATGGCAGCATCGGCAACTCCGGCCGGTGTCACGTTGTCGCGCGGCGGCCGAAGCATCGTCGATGTATTGGCGTTGCGGCGTCGAGGACTGCACGGTTCGGTGCGCGTCTCCGCCCGCAACCTTCCCCGTGGCATAACCTGTCCGGACATTTGGCTGGGACCAGACGTCGTTAGCGCTCCGCTCGTTTTCACCGCGGACGAAGACGTTGCAGAATTGGTCACGACGCTCGATTTGGTTGGCGAGATCGAGGGTGCCGGTCAGAATCGGATCCGCTCGGTGCAAAGCGGTACGTTGATTCGCGCCGGCGTGCCGAATGGCAGCGGCCGGTTGATGGCCGACTTGCCGCTGGCGATTGCGGGCCAGGCCCCTCTGCGAATCACGGCCGATGGTCATGAGACACGAGACCATCATCTGTATGGAAAGTTAGATGTGCGGCATTCTCCTGGTGGAGTCCTCGACGTCGCCGTGCATGTGCATCGTCGAAAAACCGGGCACACGGCCGCCGTTAAGTTGGTTGGCGTAGGCCTGCCAGAATTAATCGGCAATCAGACGGCAACTATTCCGACTGGCGAAGACAAGGGCTACATCAGCTTTTTTCTGCCACACTCGCTTCCCGTGGGAACTTATACGCTTGCTATCCGTGCGGAAACGACGGTTCCCATCCCGGGTAAGAGCGAAACACAAAACGTAGTGGTTCACAGCAACGCGGTAACGTTTAGAGTACATCCCTCGGCGTTTCAGTTGAATCTTGATTTGTCGGCGCCAACGAAAATCGAGCAAGGTCAGACGCTTAAAATCAACTACAATGCACGTCGGATCAATGGATTTATCGGCAAGATTCACACGGAGCTGGCAGCTCCCGGCAAGGTAACGGACATTGGCCGTCTTCGCGGGCGAGGTGTGACCTTCGTTGGCCAAACCGAGTCGGGTACGATTCAGGTGATCGCAAATGAAGACGCCGAGTTGGGGCGACAACCGTTCTTGCGTCTCTACGCGGTTGGAGTGGTGGAGGACAAACCCTCTTACCACGGAAGCTGCTTCTTGAATTTGGAGATCGTCGAGTGAGCAGTTGTATGGAAAGCAACGTTGTCGGCACACGTCGCGGGCTATGGCTGAATGCCATCTACTTTGAGCGGAATGGCGCTAGCCACCGGTGCCGCGAGAGAACGTTTTCACGACAAAAACCGGCGGCTAGCGCCGAACCGCTTACTACTTTTGAGTCGAAAGTAGATGGCATTGGGCTGTGGCTGGCGGCCGTTGGCTTTGGCCTATTACTATGCACCTTGGCTGCTGCCAACGACACGAATCCAATTTGCTTTACGACCGATGTAGTACCAGTCTTGACGAAACTTGGTTGCAACAGCGGCGGCTGCCACGGCAAAGCGACCGGCCAAAACGGATTCCAATTGTCGTTGTTGGGATTTGAGCCGGAGTTGGACTATCAAGCGATTGTCAAACAGGGACGCGGCCGCCGCATTTCCCCGGCCGCTCCCGACCACAGTCTGCTGCTCATCAAAGCGACAAACGAACGGCCACATGGTGGGGGACGCAGAACCGAGGTTGGAAGCGAAGAGTACAAAATCCTACAGCGATGGATCGCCGGTGGCGCGATGCCTCCTGCCGCCGATGATCCCGTCGTGTCTCGTATCAACGTGTTCCCGCACGACAAAGTTCTCGGCAAACAAATCCGACAGCCCCTGCTCGTTACGGCTCATTTTTCGGACGGAACGTCGCGCGATGTGACTCGCCTAGCCGTATACGAATCGAACGAGCCGGAGATCGCGACGGTAGAATCGAATGGTGTTGTCCAGACACACAATCGAATGGGTCTGTTTTCGGTCATGGTACGATTCGGCGGCAAGATCGCGAACTTCCATGCGGCCGTACCGCTACAAACATCTGAAAACGAACGCGAAACGGTTGAAGAAGAACTCTCCAGTCTGGAACAACAACTCATTTCCTCCCCAATCGATCAACTGGCAATCGATCAACTACTAATTGGGCAATGGCGCCGATTAGGCATCACACCATCGGAACCGGCCGATGACGGAGTGTTTATTCGACGAGTCTCACTCGACATCTGCGGGACCTTACCAACTCGCTCCGAAGTTGAAGCGTACGTCGCCGATCCCAGTCCGCGCAAGCGCACTCAGTTGATCGATCAATTGTTGGATCGCTCCGAATACGCTAGTTACTTTGCCCTCAAATGGGCCGACATTCTGCAGAATCGAGGGAGCGGTTATTCGACCAGCAAGCAACGCCCGGGGACCACCTTGTTTGCTGCCTGGATTCGCGACGCGCTGGCCGCCAACACACCCTACGATCAATTTGTGTCGGAGATCCTGACAGCCTGCGGCAGGCAGAACGAGAATCCACCCGCGCTTTGGTATCGCCGAGTACGGACGCAGACGGACTTTGTGGAATCCGTTGCGCAAGCCTTTCTCGGCGTGCGAATCCAATGTGCCCAATGCCACCATCATCCCTTTGATCGATGGAGTCAGGCCGACTACTACGGACTGGCCGCGGTGTTCGCGCGGGTGGGCCGTAAAGGAGGGTTCGCTGACGCGGAAGTTCCGACAAACGAAATCATCTTTGTAAAAGACCAGGGAGACGTCCTTCATCCACGCAACGGAAAGCGCATGCCTCCCAAAGCTCTCGGTGGGCCGGCGTTTCGTCTGACTCGTTACGATGACCCTCGCCGCAGCCTCGCTCGCTGGATGACCGCGTCGGATAATCCGTTTTTTGCCCGCGCGATTGTCAATCGCATGTGGGCTCACTTTCTCGGTCGTGGAATCGTTCATCCGCTCGATGACGCACGCAGCTCTAATCCTCCCTCGAATCCTGCCTTGCTCGATGCGCTGGCCGCGGACTTCATGGCCCATGCCTATGACCTAAAGCACTTGATCCGTGTTATCTGCAACTCGTATGCCTATGGACTTGACGCGGCCCCAAACGAATTGAATCTGGACGACGAGCAATCTTATGCGCGTTTCTATCCGCGCAGATTGCCGGCTGAAGTGTTGCTGGATGCGATCAGCCAGGTACTCGAGGTTCCCACGCAGTTCGACGGCGGACCCGGTGAGTTCCCGTCTGGTACTCGAGCGATTGAGTTGCCTGACGAAAACGTGGCATCGAGCTTCCTCGATATCTTTGGTCGCCCCGCCCGGACGTCGGCTTGCGAATGTGAGCGCGTGGATGCTCCCAGTTTGGCGCAGGCATTGACACTGATCAATTCAGCCGAGATTCATCGCAAATTGACGGCCGAAAACGGTTATGCGGCGAAGCTGGCGTCCAATCAGGGGACGTCCACCGAGAACACCGAGGATGTTTTTCTGAGACTACTCGGCCGTGCTCCGAGGGTCGACGAGCTGCAGGCAGCCGTCAATTTTTTGGGTAACGAAGAAGATCGTCAAGAAGCATATCGATCACTATTGTGGTCCCTGTTGGCAACGAACGAGTTCATGTTCAACCATTAAGGATCATTCGAGAATTAACTGTCGCACTTATCAGCCGCCGGGCGCTAGCCCACGGTTCCCACGAGAACCGGACGCTAGCGCGTGCCGGCTGATATACGACAGTTATTGATCGAACAGTCCTAAAGTAGGTCGACCCATGTGGCATATCAAAGGTAGTTCCTTTAAGAACTGTGACGGAATTACTCGCCGCAATTTCTTGCAAATCGGCGCGCCGTTGCTCGGGTTAACCCTCGCCGAGCTGTTGCGGTCGGAAGCAACCGCGGCCTCGTCCGCTCGTTCGAATAGCAAAAAGTCGCTCATCGTGTTTTGGACACATGGCGGTATGAGCCAACAGGACACGTATGACATGAAGCCTGAAGCGCCGGCCGAGTACCGCGGGATGTACGCGCCAATCGCGACTCGTGTCCCCGGCATCATTGTCAGTGAACGCTTTCCACTCCAGGCCAAGGTGATGCACCAACTATCTTTGGTACGGTCGGTCCATCACGAAAACGGCATCCACGCGCCCTCGGCTCACTGGATGCAAACCGGCTACTTTGGGCCGACGCTGGCTCGGATCGCGCAACAAAAGCCGTCGTTTGGCTCCGTCATCTCACGATCGTTAGGGGCGAGGCGACCGCGGATGCCGGCCTACGTGGCGATTCCGAAGGCTGAAGCGTTTGGCTATCAACAGGCCCATTATCTGGGAAAGGCAGCGAATCCGTTCGAAGTCGGAGCGGATCCAAACGCCAATGATTTCAAGGTCCCCAATCTGTCCGTGCCGGGCGATCTGACTTTGGAGGGCATTGACTCGCGACGCAAGCTGCTCGCCAAGTTCGATACGATCCGTCGCGATATCGACAAGAGCGGTGTCATGCAGGGACTCGACGTATTTAAGGCTCAGGCACTGGAGATGGTGGCGGGTCAACATGTGCGTGAGGCGTTTGATATCTCTCAAGAAGATCCCAGTTTGCGCGACAAGTATGGTCGCCATCAATACGGGCAGAGCGCTTTGTTGGCACGGCGGTTGGTCGAGGCGGGAAGTCGCTGCGTGACTATCAACACGGGCTATTGGGACCATCATGACAACATCGAG
>CBDUAB010000237.1:0-5977 GCA_965365045.1 uncultured Planctomycetales bacterium | reverse complement strand
CCTGCTCTTGAATGCCGCAAGCGTTGTGCCAAAAATCACGAGCTAGATTTCTGGCGATTTGCTCGTTATCATTATCTCCGAAACGATCGACTACGCACAGAGCGCGCCATACGGCACGGATTTCACCCTCGTGCGTGAGTATATTGTGACTCCTTTTCGCATGCTCACTCGTTGGGCCTGTCATTTGCACTCGACTTGCTTTCACGACACCGAAGTTTAGACGAAAGGGAAATGCGATGTCTTGGTTCGCGAAAAAGCGAGTCTTGGTACCCGTTGATTTTTCGGAGCAATCGCGAGCGGCGGCCGAGAAAGCCGTCGAGTCGGCAGTTGATGCCAAGCAGCTACATCTCGTTCATGTGTTGATTGACATGGCGGTAGCCGAGAGCGAGCTGATCTGGACGGCCGCCAACAACGCTGCTCGCAAAGAACACGCGATGGAACAACTGCACACCACCTACACCGGTTCGCCGTTCCTTGGCGCGCATTTGCACGTTGTGTTTGGTGATCCGGGCCACGAAATCATCAAGCTGGCATCGGAGATAGGAGCTGAATTGATTGTTATGCCGTCTCACGGCCGGCGCGGTATAAAACGTGTGTTGTTGGGCTCGGTTGCGGAACGAGTTGTGCAATTGGCGGAATGTCCCGTGCTGGTGTTGCGGGAGTTCGGAGAAGTGCGATGACCAACGGGGAATCCAAGTCACATTTCGAAGCCAACGATTGGCAAGCCGCGCGCGATTTGGGCGCCCGACTTCTCGACGAAAGGCATTACACGGACGCTATCAATGCTCTGCAGGATGCGGTGGCCGGCGATGCTGGTGGCGCTAGTCACGCCCTGCTGGGTTTGGCTTACTACCAAGGCCAACAGTATGAACGATCGGCAGCGCACTACGAAAAGGCGCTCGAGCGTGAAAAGGACAACAGAGATTGGCGCCAGATGTGCGAGTCCGCCAAATCGAATGCCGTCGCCGAAATGAACGTTACGGTTCCCGAGCACTACTTCTTTGAACGCGAACCTTTGTTGGCACCACCAAAGGTCGACGGAGCGTTGCCCATTCCGCCTCCGCCCGGTAGACCGTGGCATCTACTCCGAAGAATTCGGCGGGCTATCGGAAATTGTGCCGGCGTGATTGTTACGTTTGTCATGCACGTCTTGACGCAGCTTTGGGGCAGAATCGCGGGCTATCGAGACGAAGTGTGGACCAATTGGTATCGCCGGCGACTGACGTTTGGGATTCTGACGCTGGCCTACATGCGTGAGAAATTGAACAAAAGTAATCTCAAAAACACCTATCCCGCGGGCACGTTGGCGGGATTCATGCCGGGAAACCAATCGCCACCCGTGGGTGTCACGCATTTTCGTACGGCCGACGGCAGCTGGAACAATCTAAAAAAACCCCAAAGAGGGTGCCACCGGTACTCGTTTTCCCCGCAATGTCAACAACAACGCGATCCGTCCAGAAACGGGCGAATTGCTAATGACTCCCAACCCGAGAGAGATCAGTCGCAAGCTGCTGACGCGGCAGGGACCGATGAAGGAAGTTCCGTTCCTCAATCTGTTGGCTGCTGCTTGGATTCAGTTCGAGAACCATGACTGGATCAATCATGGCGAGATCCTGTTTGACGATGTCCACGAGATTCCACTTGCCGAAGACGATCCGTTTCGCAAACGCTTTCGGCAGACAAAACTTTTCATCGGCAAGACGCAGACTGATCCTACCCGCAGCCCCGCGGATGAAACACCCATTACGTTTATTAATGAAGTGACTCATTGGTGGGACGGATCACAAATCTACGGGAGCGACCAGCAGACCGTCGATCGCCTGCGCAGCGGTGTCGACGGCAAGATGAAACTGCGGGAGGACGGTACATTGCCGCTCGCCAAGAATCAAGTCGAGGATACGGGATTCCTTCGCAACTGGTGGGTGGGCCTTAGTTTGTTGCATACATTATTTGTGAAAGAGCACAACGCGATTTGCGATCGGCTTAAACCGCGGTATCCACACTGGGACGACAATCGGCTCTTTAACGTTGCGAGGCTAATCAATGCGGCGGTCATGGCCAAAATTCATTCGGTCGAATGGACACCGGCGATTCTGCCAAATCCAGCGCTGACAGCGGCCTTGAACGCAAACTGGTTCGGCATCCTCACGAATCTACTGCGGAGTGACAAACATCGACGGACCGTCTCTGAGATAAATGTGCAGAATCCGGAAATGGGTGGGGTCGTTGGCAATCGGATCGACAAGCACGGAAGTGAGTATGGGCTGACACAGGAGTTTGTCGAGATCTACCGGCTTCACTCGCTGTTGCCCGAAACGCTAAAGTTCACGCGACTCGACGGAAACGCTGATCAGTTCGAAGAAATACCTTTACCCGAAACGCGCCAGGCCGGTTCGTCGAAAGCGATCGAGCGATTTGGCATGGCGAACTTGCTCCATTCATTCGGCATTATGCAACCCGGGCAGCTTGTGCTCAACAACTTCCCCAAGTTCCTGCAGGAGTTGAGTATTCCCGGTAACCCGTTGTTCGATATGGGTGCTGTAGACATCTTGCGGGCACGCGAGCGCGGCGTGCCTCGCTATAACGAATTCCGCCGACAATTGGGCCTGAATCCCATCCGCACCTTCGAAGATCTGACCGGCAACAAGGAGCACATACAGAAACTGAAAGAGGTCTATGGTAATCAGCCCGCGGATGTGGAAAAGCTGGACCTGTTAATTGGCACTTTGGGTGAAGACCCAGACGGCAATCGACCCACGGGTTTTGGGTTCGGTGAGACAATGTTTCAGATTTTTATTTTGAATGCCACGCGGCGTTTACAGGCAGACCGTTTCTTCACGGACTGCTACAACGAGGAAACTTATACGAAAGAAGGTCTCGATTGGATCGATGACGTCGATTTCAAGACGGTCCTTTTGCGCCACTACCCGGAGCTTGCCAAGACCGGGCTTGCCAACATCAAGAATGCATTTGAACCGTGGGATGATGGCGAGACGCTTGACCCCGTTCGCCATCCGCTACGAGCGTTTGACCGAGAACTGCAGCCGAACCCTTGGCGCGGAGATGCTATTCATTACGGTAAAAAGTGACTTTGAATTTTCTGTCTTTCTGTGGGATGTTGCGATGCACGATATCCGATAGCGTGTTCGTGCTCTGAATTACGTCCCAACCGATCGGTGTAAACGTCTTTGGATTGAACATGTGTTCGGCCAACAACGGACAGGTCAATGCCTGAGAAAATGCATCAATGCCCACCATTCGCCCGATCAGGCCAGGCAGCGCTGAGTTGGGCCGACCATCCTCGGCAAAGAGGCCAACATAAAATTCTATTTTATCGACGTGACCGTAGAGTTTTTTTAGTGCTTCTTGCGTGTCTTTGTCACTGCTGATCTGGTCGAAGTCCGTCACTCGTGGAAACTGGCACAATTCGCGATAGTCGTTATAGCTGCATATTTGGGCCTCGCGACCCAGGCCGATGCTCATCAATTCCACGGGGATCAGGAAGTCCGGCGTGTTGAATAGCCCGATCTTCGCGGCAGGCTGTGAACTCGTTTCTTCGAATAAAGCGCCTAAGCCTTTCTCAATCACCATGTCGTTATTCCACAGGCTTTCCGTCATGTCGATGGTCTTGTCGCCGTATTGGAACTTGCCAGGTAGCGCGCTGTGCCAACGATATACCAAACTGAATTCCTGCGGCATCCAATTCTCGCGATACCACTTCTCGTTGGTGAAGGACAGCGGATCGACAGTAAAGTTAAAGTGGTACGGAGTAATGTGGTTAATGTACTCTTCCACCACGATCTTCAGGATCAAAATGATCATGATGTTTCTGGCTGTTTGGAAAATCCGTTCGTCGACGTATTTGTCCGGATCTTCTCTCCACGCTGGATGAGAATCGATCCACTCAGCCGTCGGTTCTCCTTCACCGGGATGCATCACTTCCCATACATCCGTGGGTGCTTTCTTAGGGAGCGTAGCTGCTTCCTTCCTCCAGGCTTCGGAGTATTCCTTCGCCAATATGTCGCAGAGGCGATTGTGCTCGCGGAACCAAAGGACGTTTAGCATGACGTATCCGATTTGCACGTTGCCCCTTTCCACGCCCATGGCAAACAACCTCGCCCTCTGCTCTTTGGTCGCAAGTTGCTTTTCCTGTCGGAGTGGCTCATACAATCCTCTGAACTCCTCTTTGATGACATCGTTCTTCGGGTCGTCGTGTGTTTCCTCATAGAAAAACGGCGGATACTCCTCGCCGTTAAGCATCTGGTGTTTCAACTTGCCGCCCACTCCGGATCTCAGCATATCGGTGGACTTTTTATTCAATCCGTAGACGTTGCACAAATCGATGTTGTGGTTTGAAGTGTTTTTCAAACGCTGATCGTGATGCGTGCGCAGAAAGCTATCGGTGAACCATTGCACCCAATAGGGAAACAGCATCGTCGACTTGTCGGACTCAATCGTGTGGTTGTTTTTCTTGTGAAATAACTCGGCAAGAGGATTCTTCTCGAAGTCCGTATGATCGGGAGGCCATTCACTGAGGTCGAGTCGCGGCAGGTTGCCTTCCTTGTTGAATTCAGGGTCCGGCGGTAGATGCCGTCCGCTCCACGTCTTGTTGGTCAATGACTCCCAAGACGTGTAGGGAGCTAAAGTGCTGAACGGGTACGGACGCGTAGGGATTTTCAGAATGGCGCTGTTGATTAGCCGTTTGTTGACCATCTTTTGGATCGGGCCAATGCTTTCGACGAGTCGCCAAAACCATTTGAAGTGCGTTAAAACAAAAGTCTGAAGCGTGTTAGAAAATCCATCTCTGGATGTGTCGCGTTTTCCATTTGCCATGACAGGTTTAATCCTCGAATCGTATTGAGTCCATACAATGATAAATGTGAATGGCGTCGCCGACTTGCCGCCAACCTATTCAACTTCAACTCCCGTAATTCGCTGCCATTTCGTTCGAAAGCTGTCGCGTTCCAACAGCTCCCGGTTTAGGACACCATTGGGCCGGCGGCCAAGTGACAAATCAAGCATGCTCTGGCAAGCGACCCGACCAATGTCGCGGAATAATTCATTGGTCCAGGCGATCGAATGCGGGGCGAGAATCACGTTGGCGAGTTCTCCGAACCGATGTGGTTCGGTCACCGGTTCGGATTCAAAGCAATCAATCGCAGCACCGGCGATGCGGCCGTCGTCCAACGCTTGAAACAGAGCGTCTTCGTCCACGATGCCACCACGTGCCGTGTTCAGCAAGTAGGCGTCCGGCTTCATCAACGCGAGTTCCCGATCACCAATCAAACCGCGCGTGTGTTCGTTCAGTGGGCAATGGATGGAAACGAAATCAGCCGTCGAAAGTAGCTCGTCCAATTCGACAGCACGCACGCCCGTTTCCGCCATTACGTGAGCCGACACGATCGGATCATACGCAATAGGTTGACGCATACCGAAGCCTTGCAGTAATGACACGAGCGCGCGTCCAATTCCACCCAGTCCGATCACGCCAAGTGTGCGGTCGCGAAGCTCGCATCCCATATACTTCGTCCGCTCATCCCAGTTCCCCGTGCGCACAAGATGATCCTTAGTCCGCACATGATGCGTCAGCGCCAACATCCAGCCGACGGTAGCTTCGGCTACCGGCCGGTCAACGGCACCAGCGGTGATCATGGCCAGAACGTTGGCATCGGTACACGCGTCGACATCCACGCTGTCGTAGCCCACGCCAAATCGGCCAATCGCCAATAGGTCGTCGCAACCCGCAAGTGACTCGCGTGTGACGCGGGGCGTAAGCACAATGACTCCTTGACTGCCGGCAATCTGTTTTGGATCGATCACCAGTTGGTGCCCTGCGAAACTTGTGACGGTGATATGGGAATAAGGCTCTAGCAGCCCGAGCCCCAGCTCGGCAAATTTCGGCTTTCCGGCGGCATCATGAAAGTCGCAACCCGCAAGTGACTCGCGTGTGACGCGGGGCGTAAGCACAATGACTCCT
>CBDUAB010000236.1:0-5992 GCA_965365045.1 uncultured Planctomycetales bacterium | reverse complement strand
AGCTTCGACCGCATCACACACCTCTACGGTGTCCGCTTCCGCAATGTCGTCAGCCGACGATGATTTGCGGGGTGAAGTCGCTGCTTTGCGTGACGAAGTCGCTCGCTTGCGAAAGGAAATCGAAGACCTGTGGGCCAGCGTCGGCAAATAGAGCCGCTTCCAAACGAGCGCATTGCCGCTCGCGTCGAGCATCACTTGTGTATACGATGGACCAATGGTTGTTCGCGTCGAGTTCTATGGCATTCCACGCTCCCGCACGGGTGTCGCGCATACCGCACTTAAATTCACCGCCACACCGATCACTCTAGCTCGCGTTGTTAAGGAACTCGCGGCACGCTTTCCCGACTTCGGGGCCGATTGCGTCGAATCCGACAGCCTGGCTCGAACATGTGTCGCCAACATCAACGGTGAACGATTTGTTGGCGTCGCCGGTGCAACCATCAATGACGGCGAGACCGTATTGATTATGTCCGCCGACGCTGGCGGTTAATAGAATCTGACGGCGTCGCGAATTCCTGGGTAACAGCCACGAAAAACACGAAGATACACAAAAAAAGAAACTGCTTTTCGCGCGGCAATGGGACCAGTTTTTGTGACTTTTCGTGCTTTTTGTGGCAAATCCTGAAAGCTTGTTTTCACCTTTGCTTGCTTACAACCATGGCCTCCACAATTACGCAGATTTCGGCTTATCACGGACGGTATTTGCGCATCAACCTAACTAGCGGCACGGCCGAATTCATTGACGTCGAGCCGCAACGATTGCGGCAATTCCTGGGCGGGGTGGGACTGGCAACTTATCTCTTGCTCGACCACAACGGTGCCAGGATGGAACCGCTCGCGCCCGAAGCGCCGCTCGTATTTGCCTTCAGCCCGCTCGTAGGGAGTCCACTGACGACTTCGGCCAAATTCGCGGTGGTTAGCAAAAGTCCGTTGACCGATCGTCTCAATGATTCCTTGTGCAGCAGTGCTTTTGCCATCGCCGGAAAAAAGTGCGGCTGTGACGCCATGTTGATCCATGGTCGAGCGCAAAAACCATCCATTCTGATCATCGACGATGGCCGGATTCGTCTGGAGCCTGCCGAGGAACTTTGGGGAATGACGTGCGGCGCAACGGAATCGCGACTGGCCGATCGGTTTGGCCAAGATTACGAATTCGCCGTAATCGGCCCGGCGGGTGAGAACCTAGTTCGTTACGCCACAATTTCACATGACGGCCGCCATGCGGGCCGAGGCGGTAGTGGCGCCGTGCTCGGAGCAAAAAACATCAAGGCGATCGCCGTCAAAGGCTCGCAGCGTGTCAGCTGGTCACATCCGCAGCAACTGGTAGAACTCTCGAAACAGCTTTCTCGCGCGTCGTTTGGACCGGCAACTGCCAAGTACCGTGAGCTGGGCACGGCCGCCAATCTGCTGACGTTCAATCGACTCCATGCGCTGCCCACACGCAACTTTCAACAGGGGCATTTTGAAGCGGCGCCACGAATGGCGCCCGAGACGCTCTCGGTCGCTCGCGAGCGAACGCAAAAATCATGTGCCTGTTGCACAATTGGGTGCGAACACATTTACGCATTGAACGACGGCGACGATTCGGCGCACGGCGTGCGCGTTGAATACGAAAACTTGTTCGCTCTTGGGCCGCTGTGTGACATCGACGATCCCGAAATGGTTTTGCGCGCGTCGCAACGGTGCGACGAGCTTGGCTTGGATACAATCAGCGCCGGTGGAACTATCGCGTTTGCGATGGAATGTCGCGATCGAGGGCTGCTCGATGGGAGTTGGCCAAGCTTCGGTGACGGTCCAGAACTTCTCGCGACACTGGACAAAATCGCATCGCGCAACGGCAATGGCGATTCTCTGGCCGAAGGTAGCCGCCGCCTTGCCAATCAGATCGGCCACCAGTCGATCGACTTTGCACCTCAAGTCAAAGGCCTGGAAATTCCTGGCTACGAGCCACGAGCGCTGCAGACCATGGCCTTGGGTTTTGCCGTCGGCTCGCGCGGTGCCGACCATAATCGCAGTGGCGCATACGAAGTCGATTTTTCGAACCGGGTTGATCGACGAAACGTGACCAGCGAGGCAGCCAAGCTGGCGGTGGAAACCGAAGACAAAGCGGCCCTGATGGACTCGCTGATATTGTGCAAGTTTCTTCGCGGAGTGTTTAAGGACTTCTTCGCCGAAGCAGCCCACATACTCAGTTTAGTTACCGACTGGGAGGTTACGTCAGATGAGCTGCGAACGTCGGCCCAACGCATCGTGACGGCCAAGAAGCTTTTTAATATACGGGCCGGCTGGCAACCGGACGAAGACACGCTGCCGGCGCGCATGATGTCCGAACCGTTGGCTGACGACGCCAAGGCACGCCTCGAACCGGAAAAGCTACGTGAGTTGGTGGCCGTATACAATACGACCCGCAATTGGACCAAAGACGGGTACCCCACGGACGAAGAAACCCAGCGGTTGGGCCTGTAGAACTTCGGAACCGCTGCATGGTTTGGCTACGTACGAGCCGGAGTTGACACCACAGATCGCAAGTACTCCGGTGCATGCGGTGGTTCTGGGCTGTGAACTGCGAGACGACGTCGCGGCCACATTGCACGGTGCTTCGACCGTGACACCGTACGTTTGGCTTATTCCAATTGTGACCAGAGCGTAACAATTTGCCATCGTCAAGCCGTCCACCAACCTACGCCAACGGCGTTTAACAACATAGCCTGGGGCAGAGCGTAAGCGAGTGCCACGAGCATTCGCGCCGCCCCAGGATAGGTATTGCCGCGCACAACGGCCGAGTAGAAAGGCCACCATCCGCACGACGTCTGTCGAGGCCGCATCCCAGCGTCCGTCGCCACTTCGAACCGCGTTGGACCGACGCATCGCGGGCCCCCTTCGGCCTCGGCAGACGCGCCCCCGTATTGTGCGTCATTCGCTCGGCCGAACCTTTGCGTCCACACGGTACCCAGGGCGACGCGTACGTTCGTTTCACTCACGTGCGCTTGCCCTGGGCTATGATGTTGAACGCTTTCAGCGTTACCGATGCGGAGCGTGAAGGTGAGGCCCTGAACGGACACGTGGAAACGAAGTCTGACCCAGAGTCAGACGTCATCAACTCGCGCCCGCGTCAGTCCGGCCGGACACGACCGTGAGCCTCCATCCTAAGGAAGGGAGTAATCGTCGGTAAGCTAAACGAACTCCGGCTGCGTATTGTGCTCCGCTAAATCGCTTGGTTTGAATTTCCGCTGCGCGAAGTCAAATCCTAATTAGTTACGCCGCTGATCCGTGTTTCACGGGCGCGGCAAAGTTCGCATCATGTCGTGTCATCGTTGGGTTGCTGATGACGGACCACCCTTGGGTACATAAGTGTCAGGCCCATCGCTGTGTAGTATGCCAAATGTATGGGGCCTTCGCCAATTGGTTTTGCCTGATTACGTACAACGCAGGTCGCGGCGTAGCAGTCACGCAACGATTGTTGTTCACTGTCGGCGCCAAGCCACATCAGGTCGAGGAGTGGGTGGATTGGTCCGAGTAACCAAAGAAGCATCCGGAATGTCATGCGAAGGATGGACGGCCGTTCGCCTTTCAAGTCTACAATCTTCAAATCTGTCAGACGGTATCCGACCGTGCGTAACGATGACGGTTTGACGATAGCGAGATAAACCCAAACTGTGAGGGGCCAGATAATCCAGAACACCGCGTTCGGATCACGGGCGAAACCGTACCACATGACGCCCAAAAGAACGAACCACAAAGCGATTCCGATTAGTAGAAGTACGGCAAAGTCTATCGCGATCACGACCAGCCGTCGAACAAATCCCGCGTGGTCACATTCGGCATAGAAGACACCCTCGCCGAGCGAGTCGTCTCGGGACGTGGTCATGGATAGAGCTCCCCGGATGAGTGCACGTTGCAGATTACCTTGCAATCCAATGGAGGCAACGACGTCTGACTCGTTTTTGGAAAGACAGGAAGGAAGCCCAATTGCCCAAACCTCCAAAACGGAGTCAGACGTCATTAATCCGCCGGTGCTTCGACCGTGACGCCGTATGTTTGGCTAATTCCAATTGTGACCAGAGCGTAACAATTCGCCAACGAAGCCGTCCACCAACCTACGCCAACGGCGTTTCACAACATAGCCTGGGGCAGAGCGTAAGCGAGTGCCACGAGCTTTCGCGCCACCCCAGGACAGGTATTGCCGCGCACAACGGCCGAGTAGAAAGCCACCATCTGCACACCGTCTGTCGAGGCCGCATCCCAGCTCCCGTCGCCACTTCGAACCGCGTAGGACCGATGCATCGCGGGCCCCCTTCGGCCTCGGCAGACGCGCCCCCGTATTGTGCGTCATTCGCTCGGCCGAACCTTTGCGTCCACACGGTACCCAGGGCGACGCGTACGTTCGTTTCACTCACGTGCGCTTGCCCTGGGCTATGATGTTGAACGCCTTCAGCGTTACCGATGCGGAACGTGAAGGTGAGGCCGAGAACGATTTTGAGCTGAGCCACAGAGCGAATCAGCAATACGAGGGGTGTCTAGCGCGGGAGAAACTACCACCACAAACCCGCTGGCGGCTCCAGCGATTTGTTATGTGCCAACGGATGCTATATTTTGGGAATTACTTCTTCCCGTGCTTGCCTGGACCTTTAAACGAAGCGACATCTTTATTCTCAGGAAGATTACGAATATCGGTCCAATATTCCTCTCGGACATCCTCGTCTATTTCAACATCGGTATTGTGCAACCCATCCGACCCGTCTTTCTTACAACCCGAAATCCAGTAACGCTCGCCGGTTTCGACATCAAAGTAATTGGCCTTGTAACCCTGCCCCTTAAGAGTTTCAAAAGTCTTTCCGTCGTAGTGAATTGATTTACCGGATTTAGACAAGACGACTCGGCCTATTCGTGCGGGACCAACTAACCCGCCACCTTTGTACTCGATGTACATAATTCGCTTAAGTCTTCGATCTGTCATAGTTTGGAGGGCACATAACGTTATGCAATGGAATGCCCTCTGCAATGCGAGAGGGATCCGACTGATCGTTCATTGCGAGCGCGAGCCTGAAGGGATCCGACAATTGGCCCTACCAGTCACGCAACGCTAGGTCGTGCAGCGATTCATGCGTTGCCGGCGCGTCTGTCGAAACGGAACCAAAGGATTCCGGTCGGAGCAAGCTTGGACGGGACCAACGTGCTAAAGCGGTTCGTTCCACGTAGCTCGCATCAGCTTCCACGACGTCGGTAAGGCCACTGCGGCTCAAGACGTTTGCCAACGAATCCACGACATCGTCTGTGTGTGCGAGGTCATGCATTACCGCAGCCAGCGGTGCAGCCTGTGCAGCGGCATTCGAATCGCCTCCTAAACCATTGATGATCAAGAGCGCATCAAGCGGAGAAATGGTGCCGTCATCATTGACATCCGCCAACAGCCGACCTTCGATATAGTTTCGATTCACGCTTCTGAGCGGTGAAATCCCATCCCTGCCCAACTCGTTAATTACCAGCAATGCGTCCAGCGGGCTCACAACGCCGTCGTCGTTCGCATCGGCTGGCATCTCGCCATTGTGCGCGGCGGCCGGCGCAGCCAAGAAGTCAAAATCCATTTCGCGCATTGTGATGTCATAGGCACTCGTCGCGGTGTACAGATAACGCGAGCCGGCAGCATCCAATACCAATTCGTAGCCGGACGTCAGTGACGTCGCGCAGAAGTTCCCTCCCAACTCCTCGGGCTGACAGGTCGTCGTAAACACTTCTCCTTCGACCGCGATCACGCTGACCTGCCCCGAGCTGATGTCTAGCTCGTCGGCCAAGTGCGATCGGGACGCAACCACGATCGCTTGCACGTGGTCATCATCCAGTGGCGACGGTGTCGAACGTGCCGCCAGGGCAATCTCTGGAACTATAGGCACTGGATCAATGGGCAGTGGGTCGACCATGCGTGCGCCGAACTCCACGTTGGCAATCGGCGTCGACGGATTGTTGATGTCGCTGACAATCACATCGTCGGTCG
>CBDUAB010000235.1:0-5994 GCA_965365045.1 uncultured Planctomycetales bacterium | reverse complement strand
GGGCGCTTTCGCGGCGGATCGTCGAGGCCCTGTCGGACGTGGGTTTGAGTCTCGGCTTTAGTGTACGTACGCCGCGTGAAGCGATCCAATTTGCACGCCGCGATCCAATCATCTTTACGTCACAAGCCGAATCACGCTATCTCGCTGGTAGTGTCCGCCTGTTCTCCCGATACATAAAGAGCTTTCGCCGTTATGCCAGACGCAACGCTCAATCGCTGATCCGACGTATCGAGCAGTCCCGTTCCGAGGAACGGGCTCGATTCGGCGAGACGATCTATCTGCTGGAACCAAACATCAAACGATCGCGTGGTGGCTTACGCGACATCCATTTGCTGCGTTGGATCGGTTTTGCCCGCTACGGCAAGTCACGGCCGAGTCGCTTGAGGCTGCAGGGGGTACTACGCCGTGAGGACGAGCGCACCATTCGCAAGGCTGCCGAGTTTCTGCTGCACCTGCGAAACGAAATGCACTTTCAAGCTGGCAAGACCTACGATGTTCTGCACCGGTCAGAGCAGATGCGGATTGCCAAGGCCTGGCAGTACGAAGCGCGCGAGGGTGTTCTGCCCGTCGAAGAGTTTATGCGGGATTACTTTCAACACACACGTAATGTTCGCGACGTCGTTGGTCATTTTCTGGCGGATGCAAAACAACGAACATGGGTGCAAAAGATCGGTGCTCCACTGGTCACGCAGCGCTACGACGAGCATTTCCGGATCGGACCGATACACATTGCCGTCACGAACAAAGGGTTGAAGAAACTACGTGGGAATCTCTCCGAAGTGCTGCGCCTGATGGTGTTAGCCAGCCAAATCGACAAACGCATTGAACATCGTACTTGGGCCGCGATCCGCGACGACATGAGTGGCAACGACAATGTGGCAGTAACGCCGGAAGCCGCCGATCGATTCTTGTCGCTGCTCAACTACTCGGGCCGACTCGGCAATCTACTGCGAAGGCTGCACGAATTGCGTGTGCTCGACAAACTCGTTGCCGGTATGGATCATGCGCGCGGTTTGCTCCAGTTCAATCGTTATCACCAATACACTGTTGACGAACATTGCATTCGAGCGGTTGAACGCGCCATCGAGTTTCAAGGTAACGACCGTTCTCTGGGGGAGGCGTACCGCGGCGTACGGCAAAGAAATCTGTTGCATTTGGCATTACTGATTCACGATCTGGGAAAAGGCTTCACCGAAGATCACAGCGAAGTCGGCCGTGAACTGGCGGTGCAAACCGCCCACCGCTTAGGACTTTCAGATCGCGATAGCCAGCTCTTGCAATTCTTGGTCCACAAGCACCTGCTCATGTCGCACCTGACGTTTCGCCGCGATACGAGCGACGAGTCCTTCATCATCGCTTTTGCCACCGAAGTCGGCTCGGCTGAGTATTTGCGGATGCTCTATGTCATGACGGCCGCCGACCTGGCCGCGGTCGGGCCGGACGTGCTAACACCTTGGAAGGTCGACGTGTTGACCGACGTCTATCACCGTTCTCGCGATCATCTGGCCGGTGGCGGGCCAACAACGAGTCCGGAGCGACGTACCGAGGCCATTCGTGTGAAGATTCACGCACAACTTGCTGAGGATCCTTGGTTCGCGCGCCAGATCGATGCGCTTCCTCCGAGCTACTTGCACGAATGCGACCAACGCACGATTGTCCATGACTTGCACAAGCTGCGGGGACTGGCTGTCAACAGTGCCGTTGCATGGGGCCGTTATATATCTGATCGACACGTGACCGAATACACGGTTGGCGTTCATGAACAACCGCGACCGGGTGTATTTCATCGGTTGACTGGAGCGCTCACCAGCCACCGTTTGAGCATTCTTTCCGCCCAAATCCACACGCTTTCCGATGGTTTTCTGTTGGATCGGTTTTGTGTTGAGGATGAGGATCACGTCGGCCCGCCACCCGATTCTCGTATCGATGATGTCAGCCAAGCGTTGACAAACTCGCTCGATCCAACTATTGCTACGGCACCCGTATTCCGTCGGGTCTGGAAAGAAACCGCCGATCGCATGAACGCGGACCTGGAAATCCTTCCTACGCGTGTCTCAATTGACAACAGTACTTCGCCGGATTGCACTATCGTCGACGTTTTTACGCACGATAGGGAAGGTCTGCTGTATGAAATCACGCGCGCACTTTACGAGTTGAATGCATCGGTGCGTTACGCCAAAATCGGTACCTATCTCGATCAAGTCGTCGACGTGTTTTATCTTACGGACCTGAACGGCAACAAGATTCTCGCTGAACAACGCCTGGAAGAAATCCAGCAGGGTCTAGCGCAGGCGATCGAGGCGTCGCGGACAACCTAGAACCATGCCTAAGACACCGACCAAACTAGAATTAACCCGCGACTGGCTTCCTCGGTATACCGGCATGCCGCTGGAAGCATTCGGGGAATATGTTCTGCTGACAAATTTCCACGATTACGTGGTGCGCTTTGCTGACAAGTTCGACTGTCCGATCTACGGTGATGATCGGCCGATGCAGGCGACAACAAATCAGGACGGGCTGACCATGATCAATTTTGGGATTGGCTCGGCCAATGCCGCGACCATCATGGATTTGCTCACCGCGTGCCATCCCAAGGGTGTCTTGTTTTTGGGAAAGTGCGGCGGCCTCAAACGCTCGACGGAAATTGGCTATTTCATCTTGCCGATCGCCGCGATCCGAGGCGAAGGGACATCAAACGATTACTTGCCGCCGATGGTCCCTGCCCTGCCCTCTTTCAAACTACACAAATTCGTATCGCAAATGCTGGTCGAGCGCGGCCTTGAGTATCGCACGGGTGTTGTGTACACGACAAACCGGCGCGTGTGGGAGCACGATCGAAAATTCAAGGATCAACTAATTGACATGACGTCAATTGCGATCGACATGGAGACCGCCACGTTGTTCGTCGTTGGACATCACAATCAGATTGCCCGCGGCGCGCTGTTGTTGGTGTCGGACTTGCCCTTAACTCCCGACGGCGTGAAAACCGAAGAAAGCGACGCATACGTAACACAAGACTGGGCGGAACTTCACCTCGAAATTGGCATCGACTCACTCTCCGAAATCGACAAAAAGGGTGAAACGATCAAGCATTTTCAGTATTAAGGATCGGCGCATCAATGACTGTCCTACGGTACGACCATTGATGATTCGCCGGTCCTAAGTCACCGAGCGCGATTCTGTCACAAAACTCATGATTTGGCTGGCAGTCGTTTTCGCTGACACTTGCCGCAATAAAATGTGGAACGCTGCGCTTGTACGATTCTACGAATCAACACATCTCGGCAGCGCGGGCAGGGTTGTCCGGCACGGTTGTAGACTCGATGATGGTTCTGGTATTTACCGGTCTTATTCAGCGCGTTGCGGTACGTCCCGTCGGACAATGTAGAGCCTTCGTAGCGAATCGCTTTCTCCAAGACTTCACGAATTGCGGCATGGATTACTTGCCAATTGGCATGGGGGATGCGGTTGCATTGTTTTTCGGGGTGTATGCCGGCCAAATGCAGGATTTCCGATGCGTAAAGATTCCCGATGCCCGCAACCGCTTTCTGGTCCAGCAGGGCAACTTTTATGGCCCGACGGCTGGGCGAGAATCGTTGCCGCAGCTGTTCGACAGAAATCAACAACGCGTCTGGCCCCAGTTGATTGGGCCCTAAGACAGTCGCCAATTGCTTCTCGGAAAACAGCCGCACGCTGCCCAAACCGCGTCGGTCCCAATACCAAACAAATGGAATGGGGCCATCGACAAATTCCATACCGAAACGCACATACTCATCATCTGGTGGATCATTAACGAGCAATAATCCGGTCATCCGCGGCTCGAACACTAAGGTGTCCTGTGAGTCGAGTCGCAAAGCGACACGTTTTCCGAGTCGATCAATCGACGTTATGACACGGTTTTTCAAACGAATGCGAAGGCGCTTTGGCCGCGGCAATATGGTGATCGACTTTAATCGACGGCTTTTCGATTCGAGCTGAGGAAAACAGACATCATGGATGCGTCGGCCGGTGATTTTGCGAATCCCACGTCGCATCGTTTCAACTTCGGGCAATTCGGGCATTGGAACTCTGGACTTCTGGCTGAAGCGGGTGCGAAAGTTCGGATTGTAGGAGCCGGCAATAAGCAATTGCAAGCACGGGCGGGCTCTCCTCGCCTTACGATAAGCCCTAAACTACGATAGACATAGGCTTAGGACTGGTGTCTTTGATTACGGACCGGTTTTTGGGACATGCGGGGAAGGAACGGCCTTGATGAAATCGATGCGTGGCGCAGGTTGCTATTTGTTTAACGATTTAACATTGGTTCTACTGGCGATTATTTTTACTTCGGCGTCGCAGGCGCAAGAAAAAACAGCTCCACTGCGCTACATGCTGTCCAACCAGGCATCCAAACGGTCGGTTGGCAGTGCCAAATCGTTTAGCGGAAGGATCTGCATCTTTCACGTCTTTGCCAACGACGCGCAGGCAAGCTGGTCGGAGCCGGAAAAAGACGAAGTCCGCGGCCGGCTTGAGCAAGCCTGCGATTTTCTCAGCCAACAATCCAAGCTGCACGGTCACAAGATTTCGTTCATCGAAGAATTCGCCCCTACGGTCTCCTACGAAAAACGACTTCCGACCGGGACTTTCGTGAATCCGAATTGGACCGAAGAAGTCATACGAGAATCCAGCGGAATTGGCAGTCGAGAATTGGTCGACCGCTTGCGAGACAACCATTCGGCGGACAATGTCGTTGTCTGTCTGCACGTAAACAAACCGGCGTTGTCTTACAATCTGGCCTATTACGCCAACGTTTCCTCAACTTTTACGGCCGAACGCATGGTCTGTTTTTCGACGTATCCTGACTCACGACCCACGGCGGCCGCAACGTACGCGCATGAGATTCTGCACTTGTTCGGGGCCGGCGATCTGTACTTTCCCTACGACCAAGACGAATATCGCAAGCGGGTTGCCAAACGGCTCTTTCCGAACGACGTGATGCTCCGCGTCGACTACAACTTGCAAAGGCTCAATGTGGGCGCATTTACGGCATATCGCGTCGGTTGGCTCAACCAAATCGATCCGGCCCACAAGCTGTTCGAAGACTGAGGAAATCTCGATGAATCAAACTGGGGCTGGCACCGCATCCTCTCAAGTGCCCGACGGCCTAGGCCGTTTTGGCGAGTTTGGTGGACGGTATGTCCCCGAAACGTTGATTCGGGCACTCGACCAACTCGACACGGAATACGAAAAGGCCCGGGTGGATGAGGAATTTCAAAGCGAGTTGGACGATCTGTTGCACAACTACGTCGGTCGACCGTCACCACTCTACTTCGCTCGCCGTCTGACCGAACAATGCGGCGGCGCCAAGATATGGCTAAAACGCGAAGACCTCAATCATACGGGTGCCCATAAGATCAATAACACAATTGGCCAAGCGTTGCTGACACGGCGGATGGGCAAGGAGCGTGTCATTTGCGAAACCGGCGCCGGTCAGCATGGCGTTGCCACGGCCACGGCGTGCGCGCATTTCGGCTTGCCGTGCGTTGTTTACATGGGTGAAGAAGATGTACGGCGGCAAGCGCCCAACGTATTTAGTATGCGCCTCTTGGGGGCTGAGGTTCGTCCGGTTTCGAGCGGGTCGCGCACGCTGCGCGATGCAATCAACGAAGCCATGCGAGATTGGATGTCAAGCGTCGAAACGACGCATTACATTCTTGGATCGGTTGTCGGTCCGCACCCGTTCCCGCGTATTGTCCGTGACTTTCAGGCGGTGATTGGCCGCGAAGCGCGTGCGCAGAGTCTGGAACGTATGGGACGCCTGCCCGAAGTGGTGGTCGCGTGTGTCGGTGGCGGAAGTAACGCGGCCGGAATGTTTTATCCTTTCGTCGATGATCACGACGTCAAGCTGGTCGGTATCGAGGCGGGTGGAAGCGGTGTGGCACCCGGCGAACATGCATCGCCGCTCAGTTTCGGCCAGCCCGGCGTCTTGCACGGCAGTTATAGTTTTGTGATGCA
>CBDUAB010000234.1:0-5996 GCA_965365045.1 uncultured Planctomycetales bacterium | reverse complement strand
GACGGTCGTTTCCCTAGGCTGGCCAGAGGATTCCAAGGTGGCCGACGGCGCCTCGACAATCGTTCTTTATACAAATCCGGCTGCCGAGTTTCTACTTGATTCACCACACCGCGACCAACTCGACGCATTGATGCGGAAGGGCGTGGGCTTGGTCACCATCCATTGGGCTTCCTCGGTTCGCAAGGAAAACTTCGAGCGGCTTGGGCCGAGGTGGCTGAGCTACCTGGGAGGCACCTGGGTCAGCAATGTCGGACTTCACACGGGTAAATCGCCGCTAAAGCAGTTGCGGCCAGATCATCCCATTCACCGTGGCTGGACCGGGTACGAGCTGCATGACGAGTATTATCTGAATCCGACGATCACCAGCGATGCGACGCCGCTGCTGCAGGTGACCGCCGAGGACCGACCGGTTGTTGTCGGTTGGGCATATCAGCGACCCGGCGGTGGTCGGTCGTTCGGCACCACGCTGGGACATTTTTATCGCAACTTCCAGCAGCAGGAGTTCCGCCGCATGATCGTCAACGCAATCCTGTGGACGGCCCAAGTGGAGATTCCCCAGACCGGTGCGGCCGTGAACCTCAGCGAAGAAGACCTCGCTCTTCCACCAGAGCCGAATAAATGACCGACTATCGCAACATCACCCTCGCCGAGTTGAACTAACTCGGACGAATGAACTTCTTTAATGCCGCCACGAATTGGACGACGTTTCTGTCGAGTTCGGGAAGCAGTGGTTCGACACCCTGCAGAGTTTCATTTTTCGCCATGTTCTCGATCTGAGCTGCCAATTGTGTGATCTTCGCAGCTTTGAAAGGGCGAACGGTTCCGATGATCGTGTGTGCGAATCGTCTGACGTCGGACGTATTCTCGGCGGCGGCGGACGCTGCCAAGTCGCGCGTTAGAATGGAGAGTTCACCAATTGCGATTTGAGCGACTTCCGTCAGGAGTTTGCTTGACCCACCAACGGCCTGAAGTGCGTGATCCCAGTCAATCTCGGCAGCATGTTCCTCGATAGCTTTTTCCATAGCTTGTTTCTCGGTAGCCTGTTCTTCCGAAACCCGTTCCTCGGATGATTCGGCTGACGGATGTGCTGCATCAATCGCGGCAAAGAATGGCTTGATTGCGTCATATAGCGCATGCTTGCGGACCGGTTTCGAAACATATCCATCCATACCACTGGCCAAGCATCTTTCGCGAGTTCCTTTTAACGCATGTGCCGTCATGGCGATGATTGGGATATGCATGTTGCGCTCCTTTTCCCGCTGACGTATGATCTTTGTCGCGGTAATGCCGTCCATTTCGGGCATCTGTAAATCCATCAACACCAAGTCAAAGGGTTGAGACTCCCAAAGTTCAACCGCAATGCGACCGTTGCCGGCAATCGTGACTCGATGTCCCCAAAGTTCCAATAAACCGACGGCCAGTTTCTGGTTGGCGAGTCCGTCTTCGACAAGCAATACATTCAACGTCGGTACGACGTCGTCTTTATCAGGACGGTTCGTCGCATTGTCGTCGACGACAAGTACACGCATGCCTTCAAGCCGCGGCCGCGTCGACGCCGCGGTCTCGGTGGGCTCGGCGGCGATTTCGCACGGAATGGTGAAGCGAAACGTACTGCCTTGACCGACTTCACTCTCGACCCATATCCGCCCACGCATTAGTTCAACCAAACTCGATGAAATCGATAAGCCAAGTCCCGTGCCGCCAAATCGTCGCGTTGTCGACATGTCAGCTTGCTCGAAAGCCGAAAAGATCGTATCCAACTTTGCCGCCGGAATGCCAATGCCTGTATCGCTAATTGCAAAGTGCAATTCGACGTTGGAGTCGCTTATCGCTCGGCTTGTCACACGCAGTACGACTTCGCCCGCGTTTGTAAACTTGATCGCATTCCATGTCAGATTCACGACAACCTGTCGAAGACGTGCCGCGTCACCAACCACGACTTTCGCCACGTCCCTGTCGGCGTGCCAAGCTAACTCCAGATTTTTGCGGTGGGCACGCAGTGCCAGCGACTTCATAGTGTCGCCAAGCAGCTCGCGAAGATTGAATGGTAACGCTTCCAACTCGAGCTTGCCCGCTTCGATTTTCGAGAAATCCAAGATCTGGTTGATGATGGACATCAGAGACTCTCCCGCTTCTAGAACGGTCGACAAGTAATCGCGTTGCGACGCAGTTAGATCGGTTTCCAGTACCAATTCGGCCATTCCAATGACAGCATTCATGGGCGTGCGGATTTCGTGGCTCACATTTGCCAGAAAGTCGCTTTTCGCACGATTTGCTGCATTTGCCGCGTCGCGTGCTTCCACCAATTCCCCCATCGCGTGTCGCAACTTTTTCTCTTGTCCACAGACGACTTCTTCATAGTTGCGAATTAGTTGATCGACGCAAACGATTTGCGACTCCACTCGCGAATCCGTCTCTTCATTGGCCAGTAAAGCCAGCTTGGTGCTGAGTGAGAGATGCGAGAACAGCACGGCGGTCGCTGGCGGAATCGGTACCTTTGAAAAACCAATCACGGCGAACAGCTTGCCGCTGGGAAGAATGTCGCCGAATCCTACAACCGAGCAAATGCCATACGGAATGACGAACTCATCCTGAGCCGGTATGAAGGGTGAGCGAGGTGCCTCCTCGACATGAAAGACGCCGGTTGCAACGTGATTGACCAACACTTTTCCGTCTGCTTCCAGAATGCCGCCGACGTCAAAGCCCAACTGGCGGATGAGCTGCGAAATCATGGGCAGGTTGTCGACGGCTTCGACGCTGGGCAGTGGAATCACGCGGTGTCCTTGTGATAGCGTCCGGTCGTTCCATGAGGGCTCATCGCCGGCGGTGGCCCACAAAGTCAGGCACTTTGTCTCAGGTGCCAGGTGCGCGGTCCCAGCAAAACCGGCCGCGATGTTCTGTAACTCGTCCTCAAGTTCCGCAAACGAACAGGTCATGAACAGACGCACCAACGCGAACGCGGGCTGACCATCGTCGTCCACCACACGATCCCGAAGGTAGTTGACCAGACCGGCCGCCAATTCTTCGCTGTTTCGGTGCAACACACTCATGCCCCGGATATCCTCGCCGCAGAAGATCATGTCTTGCAGTGAGAAATGCGCAAGCCGCACCTGCGGATGCTTGGCACCTGATGATTCGCGAGGTAGGGCCAACTTTGCCGCAACGGTGGCAAGTTGTTCCTCTGCTTGTTTCATCGTCGTAATATCACGGGAAATGCCGAAGGTCCCGACCAATTGGTCGTCTTTATCGTGTAGTGGAGCTTTCGTCGTCGATACCCAAGTCGCATGCCCATCCGGCCAGGTCTCTTTCTCGATCAGCCCGACGATCGGCTCGCCCGACTCCATGATTGTCTGCTCATCGTCGGCCGCCTGATCGGCATGCTCGGACGTAAAGAAGTTGGCGTCTGATTTACCCTTAGCCTCGCTGACATCAGCCAAACCGAACTTGTCAGCCAACGCCTTACTAATTCGGAGGAAGCGTCCAGATTCGTCTTTGAAATAAATCGCGTCTGGCAAATGGTTCATCAGCGTATGAAGCAAAGTGCGCTCGAAGTCGAGTGACGCTTCCGCCCGTTTGCGACCGGTTACTTCGCGCCGATAAGCCTCGCCACTTTTTAGTTCCAAGGCCTTTGGCAAGGTTCTGATGAGCACGACGACGCCGGTGCACGACACGATCGCCGTTATCAGTTTCATGACGCCAGAAAAGCGGTAGATCGGCCACCAGAAGATGCCAGCTTCCAGAAGATGAACGGTGCCGCACGAAAGGAAAATAAGTCCCAAGAATATATAGAAGACCCGTGGGAATTTTACGTTTCGGTGCCGAGTGACATAGTAGACAACAACCGCGGGGACAGCGTAGTACGCCGCGCACGTCGCCAAATCCGACATGATGTGCAGCCATCCGAGCCATGTTTCCTGAGACCAAGCAGGACCACAGTCCCAACGTCGCATAAAAACGGATGAATCAAATAGCTTTGCTACAAAATCCCACATGGCCTAGCTCGCGACAGAAATGGGAAATGTGAAATTGAAAAGAGCGCCCCGTCTAGTCCGCATTTCTCACACATTTGTAGGCCGGAACGAGCAAACGCAGACTCTGTCGGAACTTCGGTCGCTGCGTTGCGGCTATTTTCGCGAACACGGTATCAACGGGGAAAACTGCGTTTGCGCTGTTCCGGCAAGGCATGGCGACCGCGTTTCGGCCTACTGTGAGAAATGCGCCCCAGAGTCTTACGAAGAGGGGGCAACTCAACTTGGTGTAAGTTACCACAGCCGTGCTCGTGCGGCGATGATTGGCGAGGTCATCGTCGTTCTCGAGGACGGCGTCAAGCTGCACATCCGAGCAACGCCACGAGACGGTCAATTAGAGCTCGCCAGCAGCATAATCTTCAGTGAGATTGGCGACGTTGATACGTTCACTTACAATTCAAAAGAAGTCGCCGAACAAGTAATAGTTCAGATTCCGCATCAAAAGGTTCGGCGCGTCGATCTTGCCCTGCAACTCGAGGACGGCACGTCATTGCTAATTGACCCACACTTTTTCAAGGAAACCACCCTCAAGAAACGCTTCCGCGCCGACGTGACGACTCGCCAATACACGCTTCTCCTAATCTCGGCCCGCGTCATAGACGAACCATAGCCGATGCAAGATCCGTTAACGGTAGGTCCCGCTTGCCGAGCGGGACCTTGCCATCTCGGCCGACGTTAGGCGTTCGGTGAGGTCCCTTCCGGCAGAAGGGACCTACTGGCACTCTTGATCGACGAACCTTTAACCGCATCGCGACCATGGCACCTGATGATGCGATTTCGGTAGATTCACGGACGAGACGATGGAAAACTCATGTATATTGGCCGAGGCTTTGAACAGAACGTCTTTATGCAAATTATGATTTCGACAAGTGAGCACCTGATGATCAATATCCCAATTTGTCCCGTGATGATCGGACTTCTTACGGTTTTCGTTTCAACACCGATAGCTGCTGGCGGTAAAGAACCCTCGACCCGTTCTGCTGGTGCCAAGCATGTCAAGGTATACGCCGTCAAAGGTCGTTTTGGCGGTTGGCCGGCGAATCACGGGATCTGGTCGTGGGGAAATGAAATCCTAGTCGGATTCAGCGCCGGCTACTACAAGGATCTCGGACCCGACCGACATCACATCGATCGCGAAGCTCCGGAAGAACATCTTTTGGCTCGCAGCCTTGATGGTGGTGAAACGTGGACGATTGAGAACCCGGCTAAAAAGGGTTCGCTGATTCCCGTCGGGGAAGCGTTGCACGGTGTCACACCGCCCGGATTGAAAGAAAGACCCTGTCGGGAATGTCCCGGTGGCATTGACTTCATGCACTCCGACTTCTGCATGACCGTGCGGATGACCAGCGCGCATGCCGGACCTGCCAGGTTCTATTACTCGATCGATCGCGGACACAATTGGCAGGGTCCTTTCCGTCTGCCGCTGTTTGGGCAGACCGGGATAGCGCCACGAACGGACTACATCGTCAACGGTAAACATGATTGCATGCTCTTCCTTACGGCTGCGAAATCGAACCACAGAGAAGGCCGTCCGATGTGTGTCCACACAACCGATGGCGGCCATACTTGGAAGTTTGTCGCATGGATCGGAGCCGAGCCAACCGGGTTCGCCATCATGCCTTCCACGATCCGACTCGGTAACCAAGAGTTGCTTACCGCCATTCGCCGCCGCGAAGGTCCCAAGCGTTTCATCGATAGCTACCGCTCGACGGACAACGGCAAGAGCTGGCATCTCGATACGGTACCCGCACCGGACTTGGGCGAAGGCAACCCGCCCAGCATGATACGGCTGTCCGACGGACGCGTCTGTTTGACGTACGGTTATCGCGCCTCGCCGTTCGGCATTCGCGCTCGCATCAGCAGTGACAATGGCCAAATGTGGGGCAGCGAAATCATCCTTCGTGACGACGGAGGTGGTCGGGACGTTGGCTACCCGAGGACGGTTCAGCGTCCGGATGGGCGAATCGT
>CBDUAB010000233.1:0-6001 GCA_965365045.1 uncultured Planctomycetales bacterium | reverse complement strand
TTCGTCTTCGGCCTCCAACGACCCGTCGATGACGACGAGCATCGAGCGATAAAGGCTCTCGGCAGTTAGTGGCTTTTGTAAGGCCCAAGCAAATGTATCTTGGGCGGTTGCATCGCCTTCAGGTCTCGCGTCCAGGTGATAAGTGCGGGTAAATACGATCTGTTGGACAAGTCGTTTGATGTCGTAACCGCTGTCGACGAAATCCCTCGCCAACCAATCAAGCAACTGCGGATGACTCGGATCGTGATTCGAATCCATCATGTCGACCGGGTGCACAATTCCCCGACCTAACAGAAGTGCCCACAGGCGATTGACCATTGCCCGGGCGACGAGCGGATTTTCGTTGACAATCTGTTCGACAAACTGCTCGCGGCGTGAGAACTTGGGAACCCGCGGATTGAATTCCCGGCCGTTTGCATCGCGATCAACATATTTATCCGCTGCGTCTGCTTCTTTGTCAGCATCGACCGTTGCGATCTCAGGTACGACGAGCGATTTACCGAGAAAGGTCAACTGGCTATCGTTGGCCATCCCGGACAAATCCGTGAACTTGGCAAAGCCGCCAATAGCTGATTCGCCGATACGCGGGCCGGCATCCGTCTTCACGTTCTTTCCGCGATTATAGAAAGCGACGAGTCCCCAATAGTGTCGCTGCTCGATTTCGTCGGCCATCGGATGGTCATGGCACTGGGCACATTGGATTTGCACACCAAAAAAACCCGGTGAAATCGCTTCGGCTATATCTTGGTGCTTGTTTTTGCGTTCGTACAAAAACCAAACCGCGCCGCGGTCGGTTTCACCGGCTGGCCGCGCGAGCAGAATGTCGCGGGCCATTTCGTTCCAAGCGAGGTTTTCATTGAAGCTGTGCGCAAGGTAATCAAGCCATCCATGGTTGCGTCGCTCGCGCTGTTTTTCGGCTCCACGACGTCCCATCAGAAAGGCGTCAAAGACCTCGCTCATGTGCCGCCCGTACTCGGGGCTCTCCAATAGCGTGTTGATCAAGCGCCGACGCTTGTCGGATTCTGTGTCGTCGCGAAACCGGTATGCCTCGTCGCGAGTTGGAATGCGGCCGATGACGTCGAGGTAAATCCGCCGCACGAACGCCGCGTCGCTGCAGCGTGGGCTGGAAGTGATTTGGCGATCTTGCCAACCGCGCTCGATCAACAGATCAATGACCGTCGTGGGTTGCAGGCCAGGTGGTAACACGAGTTCAGAATTAGCGGAAGAAGATGTCTCCACCGCCGCTGGCGTATCGTCGGGAATAGGTTCTTCGGCTTGGACCGGGTCCATTGGCCGCAAGAGCACAGAAACACCAAATACAGTCAATGCTGAGATTTGGGCAAGGGTAAGCGTGCGTGGTCGAAGAGGCAACGTCATCGTGGATCGGGCCAGTATGTGGGTCCCGCGAGCCGAGCGGGACCTGGAGCGACGCTTTTTTCCACCGCTGAGTCCCGCTCGGCTCGCGGGACCCACCAACGAATCTCTGGGCACCCTGATTTTAGCAGGATGAATTGTCTATAGAACATCCCTTTTCGTGGGGTTTTTTCTTTGTTCATATCTCGAACAGCAGCCTAATCTCAGGCGAACGGGGGCCGTGAGGCCCGCGGTTGAGCCGCGATTGGTGTATCTAAACCGAGAGATAGACGTATCCAGACGACAACGAATGGTCGACGCCTCCAAACCGCGGGCCTCACGGCGCCCGTTCGCCTTTCAGCTAAAACCCGATAAATCGCTGTTTTCGGCAGTTTTCTGCTCGGCCACTGAAATACTTTTCGGTTACCGGTGACTATCCCTGTGGCCGCAGCGTTTTTGTCGGCCCAAGGGGTCTTTTTTCAAGTTGCTCAGTCGGGAGGAATCGAAAATGATTCGCAAAGGGATCAAGCATGTGGCCGTGGTGACGTTTGGCACGATTGCCGTTGGCCTGTTCGTATTTGGCACCGATGTCTTCAGCTATGTGTCGACATCGGCCCGGTCCGTAAAAACGGCCGTGAAAGACAATGTACCCATTGAATTTGAACTTCAGCGGGCACGGGACATGATTGAGCAAATTCTACCGGAGTTGCAAGCCAACATTCGGTTGATCGCTCAAGAGGAAGTCGAGATCGCTACACTCGAGAAGGAGATCACTCGCTCGGCCGAGGACCTCACCAAGCAACAGCGTGGCATCGCCCAATTGCGCGGCCGGCTCGACACGCAGCAGGTTTCATTCAATGTTAGCAACGCGAATTACTCGCGTGAGCAGCTCACCGAGCGTCTAGCACACCGTTTCGAACGCTACAAGGAATCCAAGACAACCATGGTCGGACGTGATCGCCTGCTCGAAGCACGCCGTCGTTCATTAGCGGCCGCGGAGCAAATGTTGGACCGCGCTCGCCAGCAAAAAGGTGAACTCGAGCAAAAAATCGAAGGGCTAGTTGCACAGCATCGGCTGATCCAGAGTTCCGCTGTCGCTGTCGACCTGCAGGTTGATGGCCGCCGTCTGAACAAGGCCGACCATCTGATCCGTGACATTCAGAAACGGCTCGACGTTGCCCAGCGGATAATGGCCCGACAGTCGGATTTCCTGGATGACGACACCGAAGTGACCTATGTGGACGAAGAGTCGCTGCTGGCCGAAATCGACGAATATCTCGGCGGCAGCAACGATGTGAACGTGACCGTGGTCGCCGTCAACAAGTGATTATTGGCTCGCCAGCATCTTCGCTAGCCGGCTTTGTTGACGTTATTTGTTCGTCCCTGCCCTGGTGTGCAGTTTGGGAGACGGCCACTTGGGCACGGCGAGCATCTGCCACGGTTGTTATAATCAACAGCACATCTTCGCTCACAACGAATGGTCAGCGCCGTGTTGCTCTTGCGAATCAAACAAGCCGAATTTGCTATTCGAGGTGGTCGCCTCGAAGAAGCTTACCAACGGGTGCAACAACCCGCGGTACGCGAGCATCGACGGGGTCAGGAGCTGGCCCAGCAGCTTGCCGACAGCTTTGTTTCTCGCGGCCGCTCGTATCTTGACAAGGGCCAATTTGATGCGGCCGCGATTGATTGTCAGCGAGCAGCCGACTTGGCCGGTCAGCAAGAGTTGATTCTCGAGTTGCGACGGGAAATTGAGTCCGCCGCGCGTAACCACGCACGCCGGCGCCGCCATCAGGAAGGCGTGGCAGACCAAGTGCGAAGCATGATCCGCCACGGTGATTTTGAGGGCGGTCAGCAAAAGCTTGATGATCTATCGAGTTCCACTGGCGAGCGCGCGGGACTTGCCCAAGAGATTGAAAGAAAGCAGACACAGTTCGCGGCCGCTTTGCAACGAGCCAAGCGTACGATAGAAGCCAATGATGACGAGCAGGCTTTGGCGGCATTGCTCGCCGCCGAGCGGTTGCGACCCGACGACAACGAATTGGCGACGCTCCGCGGGCGATATGTGGAGGCAATGCTGGGCAAGCTACGACAAGCCATCGCGGACGGTCGGCTTGATCAGGCGACGCGCCAGCTTGAGCGGCTGCGGCCGTTGAGTGCGGGCCACGACGGTATCATCGAAACCGAGTCGTTCGTCGCGCGGCTGAGAAACGCATCGCAGGCGCTGGCGCACGGAGACTTGGCCGAAGTGTCGCGATTGCTGAAACAGGCAACGCAGATTACGCCCAGCACGGCCTGGCTCACTGCGGCCACTGCCGACGCTTCGGCAGCAGCCACAGCGATCGAAGCGTTGAGGGCCGGGCCGCTTGGTTTGGTGCAAAGCGGCGGCGATCTTTCGGTAACTTCACCCTATCAAGCGGTGAACCCCATGCGCGCGGCTGATCTTGAACATGGAGCTGCCGTGGTGCCCGAACGATTCTTGATTCAGGCAGATGGCGTCGGCAGCTTTTTGGTTGTACGCAAGGACTCTACGATGCTGGGTCCGGCGCGATCCTCACGTGCGCCGGACGTCGAGCTGCAGGGCATGAAACATAAATCAAACGTGCGTATCGATAGAGTGGACGAAGACTATTTTCTGCGCAGCGAGCACGAATTGAACGTGAACAATCAGCCGAAACGCGAAGCCCTGCTGGCGGACGGTGATGTCATCGAATTAGGAAAGCGCTGTCGCGGGACTTTTCGCTTGCCGAACGCCACGACCAGCACGGCTGTGTTGGAGTTCAACGGATCAAGTTTTCCACGCCGCGATGTGCGCGGCGTGTTGTTGTTGAGCGACGCGATTTTGGTGGGACCCGATCGCAGCGCCCACATTCGTGTGCCACAGGCCAAGCACCCCGCGGTGCTGTACCTGCGTGGCGAGACGCTGAGTTGCCGTGGACGTGAGCACACCGTGCCGATTACTTTTGGTGAATCGTTTTCGGTCGGGGAAACGTCGTTGGTTTGTACGGAAGTGTAGGAGACGCAACGGAACTCGTTGCAGCCGGAGAAAGCAATGGCTAAATATCGCTACAAGCACGGTGACCGGCCGCTCGACGGGTTCACAATGGAACATGGCATTGGCCGTGGCGGCTTTGGTGAAGTTTATTACGCGGTCAGCGATTCCGGTCGCCAGGTCGCGATCAAGTCCGTACAGAACTACGAAGAGATCGAGCTGCGCGGCATTGCGCAATGCATGAACCTCAAGAGCCCGTATCTCGTCACAATCTTTGACGTCAAGCACAACGCGGATGAAGAGCCTTTCGTCATCATGGAGTACATCTCCGGACCGTCACTGCGGGACATGCTGGATGCCGCGCCCGAGGGGCTGGGCACGGACAAGGCGGCGTTCTTTCTGCGCGAAATTGCCAAGGGGCTGCAATACTTGCATGATTGCGGCGTGGTGCATCGCGATTTGAAACCGCACAACGTTTTCTATGAGGACGGTTTGGTCAAAATTGGCGACTATAGCCTCAGCAAGGCCATCACGACGAGCCATCGCAGCGGACACACGATGACCGTCGGAACCGTGCACTACATGGCACCCGAGATCAGCATGGGGCGCTACGATCACACGGTCGACATCTATGCCTTGGGCGTGATGCTGTACGAAATGCTGACCGGCCGACCGCCGCACGAAGGCGAAACCATGGCCGAAGTCCTCATGCGTCACATGACCGCCGAAGTGGATTTGAGCGGCATCGAGGAGCCGTTTGCCGGCGTTATCCGCAAGGCAATGGCGAAAGTGCCTGAGGAACGTTACCAGTCAGCGCAAGAGATGGCTGAAGACGTGTTCGGCGAGAAGCACATTCAGAAGAGCGTCGCGGCCCTCGCGCCCGAAGGCCTGTCCGTTGTCGCAAAGAAGGTCGCTAACTCCGCGGTGCCTCCAAGAAATAAACCGGCTTTGGTTGGAGCGGGTGTGGGCGCGTCCGTGGGTGTGACGCAACCGTACACACCCGACTCCGACGGCAGTGTCGCGATGGCGGTCGCGGAACCCAGGATCGGACGGTTTGGCAAGCTTGCATCCAGCATAGGTGTGCATGCTCCTTTGCCTTGGGAGGATCCCGATACCGTTGCCGATCCGATTAAACACAAAGACCGTATGCTGCTCGCTGCCGCGGCGATGTGCGCGACCGCCGTCGCCACGACAATATTTGCTGGCCGCGGGCTGGCCGGCAACACGAGTGAGAATATGTTGGCGCAAATACTAATGGTCGCCGGCCCGTTTCTCGCATTATCTGCTGGCGCTCGCCGTTTTGGCGTACTTCAGAGCAAATCAAACCTAGGCCAACGTTTGCGGCTGACAGGGTTCGGCGTCATTGGTTTGATGCTGACGGGAGTCCTGGTGACGATGTTCGCCCGTAGTGGAGAAGTCGTCATGCAAACTTGTCTTGGCGTTGGCGCCGCTATGTTCTTGATTGACTGGCGAGCTGCGTTCGCACCAACGCGCCCCAATCGGATCGTCTTGTTACCAACGCTCGTGGCAGCATTGTTGGGCGCCGCGTTGACCGGCCTGTTCGATGGCGAAGTGATCGCCGGGGCGGGCATTATGGCGGGGTTGGCTCTGACGCTGCAGATGGCGAGTCCGTTCGACCCAAAGCGTGTGGCGTACACG
>CBDUAB010000232.1:0-6002 GCA_965365045.1 uncultured Planctomycetales bacterium | reverse complement strand
GCTGTTGCTCGTCTATCGAATTTACATCCACTCCCGCCTCGATGGCTTGCCGGACCGTTTCAATCTTTCCATCTAATGCGGCATCCAAAAAAGCCGAAATATCGACCGCCACTTTATTGGTTTTAATATTCGGCGCGGGTTCCGTCGGCGGATTAGAATCCGCGATGGGCTCGTCCGCGGAGGCTTTATTGTCGCTGGCCGCGTTCGAGTTGTTTAACGATCCGGCCGTTTCGACCGAGGCCGACTCAGGCGCCGGATCGCAACCGGCCAAGCTCAACAGCGTGGCACCCAAAATGAGCATTCGCGATGACTGACCAACACATGTTCGGTAAAGGTAGTTTATCACAGCTTGGTCTCATGAATCCCCAAGCCAACTCCGCATGACCTCGAGCATGGACTTGCGATGGGCATCATCGGACTCGATGAGTTTCCCCGTTTGCACGTTGTAGCCACATTCGATGCACAATACGTCGTCTCGATCCATATCTTTCTTGCAATTTGGACAACGGCGGGCTTTCTTGCATTCGTGAGCCCCGATTTCGTCCAGCAAGCCACTTAAATCGGGCTTCTGTTTATCCTCGGGCGAATCCGTGACAGACAGTTCATTTTGGTGGGATTGCGCAGCGGAATTGCTGGCGGGAATTGTGACAGAAGACTGGCAAGTGGGACATTTTGTTTTCTTTCCGGACCATTGCACGGGAGCCCGCAGTTTGCGACCACATTTGCAGCCGAAGACGATCAGGCGACGTTGCGTGGTAGCGCCACCGGGAAAGGTCACTTGTTTTCCACATGCCGGGCAACTCGCCTTGCGACCGGCGAGACGTGCATTAACAGTCAGCGTTTTGCCGCAAGTGCACGTGGTTCGCACGTGCCGCGGAGATGCGTCGGGCTTTGCCGACGTCGGGCGATCCGTTGCGGACGATGGGCGACTATCCGCGGACTTTGAGCCGTCGTTGGTGGACGTTGAGCCTTCCGTCTCAATCGACAGAGATTTGCCGCAAGCCGGGCACGCAATTTTAAATCCGGCGAATCTTGCAGAAACGGACCCATCGTGTCCGCAAGAGCAGTGGACTTGAATAGTCATATCAGCTTTCGTGAGCAATCATTACCGGTCGAAAACGACGTTTACCTATCGAAAACGACGGTGCGCTGACCTGTTCCCAGCCTCTTCTTGCCCGCGATACATTAGACCGCGTGCCCACTGTTCCATACACCATGCTCTCCCAAATTTGGGTTCAGTTCAACCGCGAATTCGTAATTTCGCAGAAAAAGTTGCGAGCGAAATCGGGGCCGCCGGTCCGACTTGGCTCGCTATATGGGAGCAAGGATTTGGCTCGAATTCCGCTCTCTGTCAAGTTTTTGATTGTGTTGTCATCGTTCGCCGCCTATCATAAGCGTTACTTGGATAACGAAAACTGAGGTCCGTACTAACGAAATCGATCACCACTTTGATGATAAAACCATAGCGAGCAAGCCACTGGCGTCGTGACAAACTGAAGGAACGGCACTGCCCATGCACTTTGTGTCTGGTTGGCGCCGTTCCTTTTTTCATTGGTGAACCCGAATGACACGAAAATCGCGACTCGGATGAAATTTTTCTGGAGAGAATAATGCGTGCGAAAAAGATCTGTTGGACGTGCATGGCGACCGTGATGGCGCTGATGGTTGTGGACGATTCCCGAGCTGAGCTGGTGACTGCCACGATTCACAGCGTCTCCAGTGAACTCGTGACTAACTTTCAACGCGGGGCTGTCCACGTCGTCGATGGGAGCGGTTTAAATCCGGATGGGTCACATAGCATCACACCGGACGACAACATGTGGCTCAACGCTGGCAATGCTTGTTGTGGCGATGCTGCCGACCCGTTGCAGCCGGGGGCGGAGATCGCTTTTGATCTCGGGTCCGTTGTCTCGCTCGATCACGTGAAAATCTGGAACTACAACGAAACGTTGCCTGATCGCGATGAACTGCTCCAACGTGGAGCTAGTTCGGCGGACGTGTTGATTTCCAACGATGGTGTCACATTTGTACCGTTGCTGGAAGATGTGACGCTTGACATTGCCCCAGGAACCGAGGACGTGGATTTTGGACAAGTGATTGCACTTCAGGGTGCCCAGGCCCAATATGTGATGTTGTCATTAAAGGATAACTTTGAATTCGGCGACAACGACTTTATAGGTCTCAGCGAGGTGCAGTTCTTTCAGGTTCCGGAACCAACAAGTGGGCTGCTACTGTTCGTCGGCGCGATGGGTTTGTTGCGTTTTCGGAAGAAGTGATATTGGGAGTGCAGTCACTCCAATCACTAAATGGCCTCGCGATTATTGAAGTTGCACTAGCAACGGTAGCCCGACGAACGTGAGTTCCTGTTCCCCGCTGGCACGACGAATTGGTGTTCCATGTTCGCGCACGGTAACGTCAGTGGCTAAACGCCAGTGTGTCGTACGGCTGTGAAGTAATGGAGTGCCTAGATTAACACACACAAAAGCCGCGAACGGTTTCAGACCGGTCGCGGCTTTCTCCATATTACTCGAGAGTGAAATGAGCAAGATGACAAAGCAACATCGTCGGCGCCAGCGAAAAAAGTCGTTGGCTTCATGGACGCGACGAACTCGGCAGTTGGAGCAACTGGAACCGCGCTACGTTCTCGATAGCACGGTGGTCTTTAACGAGATCATGTTTCATCCGGCGGAAAATGATGCGCTGGAGTTTGTCGAGCTGCACAATCAGATGGCCGTCGATATGGATATCTCCAAGTGGGAGTTGTCCGATGGTGTTAGCTATCAGTTTCCCGAAGGCACGGTGGTTGCTGGTGGTGGGTACGTCGTTGTCGCCGCGGACCCGGTTGCCCTCGCGGCTGAAAGCGGTGTCGTAGCATTGGGGCCGTATCTCGGCCAACTTGCCAACGACGGTGAAAATCTCGAATTGCGCGATCGCAGCGATCGGTTGATGAATGAAGTCAACTACGGAGACGGCGGAGTTTGGCCCGTTTCACCTGATGGCACTGGCGCATCCTTGGCAAAGTTCAATCAGGACGCAAACAGTGAATTGGCGGAGAATTGGACGTCCAGCGTTGTCGTCGGTGGTACGCCTGGCGAACGCAATTTTCCGGAGGAGGACACAGGGACGGCTATCGAAATGGTCGCTCTGCGGGATACGTGGAAGTACGAAGCGTCCAACGTGTTTCCGGGGGGCGGTTGGTTCACGCCCGGATTCGATGATTCCGCTTGGTCGGTGGGCGACGCGATCTTCGTCGCCGGCAGCGGGCAGCCTCCTTCCGGCGAAGCGCAACTGGTCACTGGTGTCGTCGCCACGGCGTCCAGCGAGCTTGTGAGCAACTTCGATCGAGGAGCCGAGCATACCACGAACGGGAGTGGACTCTTGGGGAACAACCACTCCATCGGTCCCGACGGCAACATGTGGCTGAATGCTGGCAATGGTTGTTGTGGTGACCCGGCCGATCCTCTGCAACCCATGGCGGAAATCACATTCGACTTGGGCGAAGTCAGGTCCGTCAGCCACATGAAGTTATGGAATTACAACGAATTCCTGCCCGGCAGGCCTGAATTGCTGGGACGTGGCGCGCGAATCGCCGACATTTGGATCGCCGGCGAAGACATGCAGTTTTCCCTGTTGATCGCCGATCAAGAATTCGACATAGCGCCGGGCACCGCCAACGTTGACTTCAGCGAGACCGTTGATTTGGGCGACGTGCAAGTTCGTTATGTCAAGCTCGCAATCGAGGATAACTTTGCGATAGGTGACAACGACTTCGTTGGCCTCAGCGAAGTACAGTTCTTTGCCAGCAACAGTACATTGGCGACCGAGTTGCCATTAGGTGCCTCGACGTATTACTACCGCACCGAGTTCGACTTTGATGGTCGAACGCAGAACGCCGAGCTGTTCTTGAACCATCTATGGGATGATGGAGCGGTGGTCTATCTCAATGGCGCGGAAATCTATCGGCAGAATATGCCACTGGGAGCCGTTTCACACACCACGCTGGCCGCCGTGACCGTAGGGCAAGCGGACTTCAATGCCGCCTCGATTACTGGCAATCTGGTTAACGGTACGAACGTCCTCGCTGTTGAAGTGCATCAAGCGAGCGCTGCCGATCCGGACATGGTCTTTGGGTTGGAAATGGGCGGTGTGGTACATATCGGCGCCGTCGAAATTGCGGAAGTCCCGCTGGCGATCAACGAGACAGCTCCGGCGGCCGAATTCTGGTTTGAATTGATCAACAACGGTGGCGGCGTGATTGATTTGGACGGCTATGTGGTTGCCGCGACGTCAGGCGGCGAGCAAACACTTTCCGGACAGCAAATCGGGCCTGGCGAAATGTTGGTGATTGCGGAAGCCGACTTGGGCTTTGGTGTGACTTCCGGCGACCGCATTTTCTTGCTGACTCCCGACCGATCCGCGGTTGTCGCGGCCGCCGAAGTTAAGAACTCGCTCAAAGGTCGTTCGCCGGACGGCACGGGGCCGTTCCTGTTTCCCGACGTCGCGACGCCAGGTACGGCGAACAGTTTTGAATTCAAAACGGACGTTGTCATCAACGAGATCATGTACCACTATCGAGCTCAGTTTGGCTCAGCGGGTATCCCCGCGACCTTCGAAGTAACCGAAATCCTAGCGTTGGATGATCAATGGCGTTACAACGACAAGGGCGAAGAGCTGTCCGCCGGTTGGCAAGAAACGGCGCATGCGGTTGGCGGCAACTGGTCGGAAGGGCCGGGGTTAATTGGTTTCCAATCATTCGATTTTGTCTTGCCGCAGCCCCGGCTCGGAACGAAACTCGCCGACCCGCGTACGGTAACACCGCGGGTGACTACTTTCTATTTTGAACTCGATTTCAACGTCACGGACGAAGACCTCGCGGATGTGGATCACCTTGAACTCGAACACGCCATCGACGATGGAGCAATCTTCTACCTAAACGGCAATGAGGTTCATCGTGTCAACATGCCGAACGGCCCCGTCACGTCCAGCACTTTGGCGTCTGGGCGAGTTAGTCTCACAACATCGATCAGCGATCCGTTTTCCATTTCGGCGGATGCGTTGGCGGTTGGGCTCAACCGATTGTCCGTGGAAGTGCATCAGGAAAGCCTGGAAAGCGACGACATCATGTTCGGGGCACGATTGTCGGTGGCTCGGGAAACCGACCCCGGCAAGCCGGAAGTTCCTTACCTTGCAAATCCGGAGGAGTGGATCGAGCTTTACAACCGCAGCTCGTCCACGGTCGACTTGACCGGCTGGAAGTTGGAGGACGCGGTTGACTTGGATTTTCCGAATGGCACGCAGATCGCGCCAGGGGAATACTTGGTGGTTGCCCGTGACCCGGAGGCTTTGATCGCAAAGTACCCAGGAATCGATATTCTGAATGAAGAATATTCACGGGGACTCAGTAACGCGACGGATCGCATTCGGCTGGTCGACTCGGTCGGCAATCCTGCCGACACAGTTCAATACTACGACGATGGTCGCTGGTCGACAGCGGCTGACGGAGGCGGCGCCAGTCTCGAATTGCGCAATCCACTGGCGGACAACTCCGTCGGCGAAACTTGGTCCGCCAGCGACGAAACCGAACGGTCAACATGGCAGACGTATACGTATTCCGGTACGGCGACAAGTAGCGCCGTCGGCAACGATGGTCAGTGGCGCGAGTTTGTACTGGGAATGCTGACGTCAGGAGAAGTGTTGCTCGACGACATCAGTGTTGTGGCGGTAGCAACGGGGACGGAACTGATATCCAACGGTACGTTCGATGCTGACCCACTAGGATCGGATGCTGACGCCTGGCGGTTTTTGGGCAATCATCGACACAGTGAAGTCATCACCGATCCCAACGATCCAAGCAATCAAGTTTTGCGGTTTGTCGCTACCGGCAACACCGAACATATGCACAATCACCTCGAAACAACGCTTAACCAAGCAGTGTCGAATGGCCAAGAGTATGAGATTTCGTATCGTGCGAAGTGGATTCATGGCTCACCGCAAGTTCACTC
>CBDUAB010000231.1:0-6004 GCA_965365045.1 uncultured Planctomycetales bacterium | reverse complement strand
ATGTATTTGCCATTTGGTGGAAGATTGTCAAATTGTTGGACGAACAATCTCGTCATCACGAAGCGGTCGAAGTACTACTCCAAGAGATTCGCGACTGTAGAAAAGACTAGCGTCAAGTGACGCTACGGCTTCTTCAGCATGCGGGCGTGGAATCACAAGTGACTCAACGCGGGCAGCCATTTCACCGTATTCTTTGGCGACCTCTTCGGAAGTGCGGTCGTCATCTGGTGGGTAGTTAGCAAGGATCACTTTGTTGCACGGCGTACCAGGAGGCGACCACACCAGCCGGGTGGACCGTGCCGTCACTTCCCGAGTGTGGAATTACACGCACGATCGAGCCGACCATCGCCGCGCGCTGTTGGATTCCGTCGGGCCACTGGGGTACGAGGTAGCCCAGGTAGTCGTAAATCCACTTTTCTTTACCGATCGTGCCGGAACCCTGAAACCAAACCGCCATCGGATTGCCGTAGCTGCGCGATCCATATAGTTCCAACTGCCAATCGGAGCCGCCGATGGTTCCTTTCAGAATATTGGGCGGCGCTTCGATAATTTCGATCGTGCCGGCACCAAATACGAGGTCCATCAGCTTTTGCTGTTTCGTCTTGTCATCCAAGTTGTCATCGCCGAGAAATTGGTCCGGATCGTTCAGAAAGCTGCGATAGGTCCATTTGCCGATGAACGGGTTGTCTGTCATGTGCATTCCTTTTCGTTGCGCTCGACGCTGATATATTTTTGATCGGAGATGGTTGTTGAATCTTGCTTGGATCGAGATAAGGATTCCGAATCACGAAACCGAGTTCGGACCAGGCCGAGACCATTTTCTGATCGCCCGCGTTGGTTCCGGGAATTCCCCTCGTCCAGTCAAGCATTTGGTAAGCCGGCTTGCCTCCTGAGAGGCTGGTCACCTCAATAGTTTGCAGCGGCCGATGGGCTGGCCACCAGAGCGTTTCCCACACCTGCGTCTCACGTTTTAACAGCGAGTCGCCTTCGCTACTGGGGTAAATGTTGTTCCATTCTTCGTAGGTGACATTGACGGGCTGGGTCGAGCATTCATTGAAGTCCGCCTGCCAAGGCACCGCCATGTACTTCGTCAAGTCACCTGGCTGGAGGCCGCGGTCGAAATCGCTATCTTGGCTCAAGTTGATGCCCACATAGGACACATAGTCTTCGTCCGAAACCGATGGACGATAACTAGCTTGGGCGGCCGTTTGTCGAAAACTGTAGAAGTTTGGATCGGCATTGATTCGATACGGTTCACGATAGATCGATGGATTGCGAATGATCCAATTCACCTCGCCGCCGGGACAGAAGGCTCCTCCGAGCGCGTTCGTCAAGACGCCACGATCGACGTCACGGCCCGTTTTGTTAATCCAGCCAGCGTACGGATTGAACGGATCGGGTTTGTCCTCGACCCAACCCTCCATTTCTTCGTTGAAGAACAGACCTTTCGCCCATTGGCCCAGGAGATACAACTGATAATCGGTCAGGCGAAAGAACTTCGAAGGTAACGTGTTAGAAATCGGATTGTCACCGTTCAGAAGAGGCATCAACGGCTGATTCTCGTTGCGGTTGTGCGGCCTGCCTTTGAGGCTGAACGTATTTTCTTCGCCAGGGAGCCGCAGCAGATTGTAGAGAAACTGCCGGTACCTGCGGTATGGATCGTACGTGTATTTCTCCAGGCACTTATGTTTCCATTCCCGCAACAGCCTTCCTGAGTGGAACTTTTCTAGGCTCAGCCTCACCGTGCTGGCGAGTTGCTCGAAGGAATCCTTCGCGCCGCCTGACATTTCTGCTTCTGCCGTTTCCACAACAGTGTTGATGATTTTGTCCACTGAGACTTCGAGTTGTCGTTTCTTGTCTGCGTAGTCGCCCGCTTTTTCGTCGCTCACGACCTGCCATTTTTTCTCGTAGACACCGATGTCCTCTTCGGCCGCCGCCTCGGCGTGGAGGTCTCCAGCAAACTCGCTCGCAACTCGCTGGATGTTCTGCTTGAACTTGCCGAACAACAGAGCACCCAGAGCCTTGGGAAGTTTTGCGTGGTTGTCCAGCATGGAAAGGACGGGATACAATGTTTCCAGCAAGAGCTCGCCAGTCTGGTTTTTGCGGATGCACTGCTGTTCGCATTTCTTCACTTCCCGCCAATTGACCGACGGTGGAATCGCCAGTTTTTGCGGATCAAAGGTGCCCCGGGGGGACTGGTTGTGAGGATAGTTGGATTGTGCCAAAACGTTGGTCAGGTAAGTGAATTCATCGGGTCGAAACAGAATCGGCCAAATATCTCGATAGAACCACGGTTTGTGCTTCGGATTCCATGTGAGCCGCCCGGCGCGCCAGTGGATCAAGGCCTTTGTATCCGTCGGAGCGATCCGTTGCGGCTTGTCGAACGTGTCGGCCTCGCCGTATAGATCCGTGCGAAAAGCGAATTGCCGAGTGGCCAAGTCCTCTTGCACGTCCTCCAGCGTCACCATGTCGAGAATCTCTGGCACATACGCGGGATACCCGACGATGACCCAGGCCGGAAACTCGACATCGACATAGCGCAGGCGACTGACGTTGTCCGCAAACATGACCAAGCGCGCCATCACCGGGCCATCAGATGTGTCGTCGAACCAGCCGTCATTATTGGCGTAGCTCGTGATGCGCGGCTGCCCGAACTCGTCGAATTTGTACGAACCGGAATGTCCGTGGCCACCCAGCACCAGCAACCGGCCCGTATCGTCGGTTTTGAGATCGCCCAGAGTGTCAATGGAATGCGGTTTCAATTCTGGAGGGAAGTTGGGTGCATACCGGTCATTGTCGCGGCCGAAGCTGGCGTGGCGGCGGTCTTTTGTGTTGACGACCCGCGGCCCCGGGTCGATGATCAGTTTTTGGCGAGCTGAGGAGTCGGTGATGTCCGAATTTCGGCGCGGATGGTCCGGAGAATATCCGTGCTCGCCTTCTAACTGCTTAAACTCATACCAAACAGCTTTCTTATTCGCCAAATAAACTCGCCAGCGGATGTCGACGAGTGTGCCCTCATTGCCGCCACCTTGGATGTGGTCACCCAGCTTCAGCGGGCGGCCTGCTGGGTTTTGATCATCGTATACGTAGACTTGAAAGCGTGCCGCCTGACGCTTTATTCGGCCCTTGGCATCCTTAAATGTTTTGATGGGCAGCTCCGACTGACCGTCGGGTGCGAGCAGTGGGTTGCCGCACTCATCACAGCAAATGGGCAGAGCGGCCGGTTTCTCGGGCGAAATACAGAATTCTTGGGGGCTGTTGCCCAGACGCGCAATGCCGATGCCTGGGTGGATTTTGTAGGTCGGGGGCATGACGGTCTCCTTAAATGGTCTTGCGTGCGACGCCTTCGAGGAGAATGGCTAATCGAGGAAGGTCAACGATACGCCGTCCAGCCGCAATAGTTCGTTATCTTCTTGGTAATCCGCGCCGATTACCACCAGCGTTATCTGCAGTGTCGACGCCCCGTTTTGCAACAACCGTTTGGCGCAGTTGGTAACATTGACGCGATGGTTGCGAGGCGTGTTGTGGCTGCGTGGCCGCAGATCGTACTGGCGTTGACGAGCGGGAGGCAGATCGCAGTGTCCGGGTCCTCCGTAACAAGGACCATGACCGAAGATCGCCAGATAGCCGGCGTAGTTGTTGTCTTCGGTAATCGGCGTGGACGCGTTCGCATCGGAACAATTCAAAAACACGCGAATGAAACAAGAACGGGGTAACTGGGGAACGCGATGCAAACGCACTTCCGCATGGCGGAATGCTCCGCGAACGGGCTCGGGTATGTCGATGGACTTCGAAACGAATCGGCCGACGGGCGCCTTCAGTCCGACGGGAATGATGAAAGTGCATTTGACGTACTCGTAGCCAAAGCGATACATGTCGAGCGTGTCGGCGATGGTATAGCTCCACGGAGTGAGGACGGAGTCCAAGTCGGCAGGCGTCGCGTGCGGATGTGCTTGCTGCCATTCCCACCACAGCCGGTCCACGTTCGAGTGAACAGGCCAGAAGACAGGATCGTAAGAGGCCGTCAAATTGCTGAACATGTCGCCGAACCGCGGCTGACTGTAGAGGTCTTTTCGAGTATGAAAATGTCGTCCGCTGACTTCGACGCCTCGATTGCGGTCAGAGTCGAGGTCGCGCTCGAAGTCTTTGCCGGCTTTCTTTTGTTCAAAATCCGGGTTCATGCCCCCAGTCCAAATGTGCATCGTGTTGTGTGGGTTCTGGTCCAAGAATCCAAAGGAGTCATTGTATAAGCTTCCTCCGCCGAAATCGCGAAAGTTGTTCAGACTCAGTATCTGCTCGATATCGTCCGCGGTGGGATAGTGATAATGAATCACGTTGTTGATGGTGGACGACTCCCCGCTTTGCGTCTGGTATTCACCTGGATACCGTAGCGGGTACCAAAGCGAGTTGGTGGCCAACAATGCATCGATGAAACGTTCACGATGTTCACCCTTGGAGTAATCTTCGGTGCCAAGCAATGACGTAACTTTCTTAAAGAAGCAATTCAGTGAGGCAAAGTACTCCCCGTGCGGGCCGTCAACGACGATGGGCAGAAGTTTCTTTGCTTCCTTGACAGGCAGTTTCGGATGCACGTTCTGCAGGAATTTGAGGGATTCTTTCGTGAGAAAGCATTTGAAGGCCCACGGGATAACGCTTCCCTTTTCCGGATGAGACGGGCAGTATCGGGGCATGGTCCAATCCCAGTAGGGCATGGTCACGTCCGGGCAACAATCCTGCAGTGCCTGTTCAAACTCGTACATGTAGATCCGGTGCCACGGCAGGAAACGCTCCCACCCATGTTGGCAATGGTTTTGGTGGATCAAGGCGAGGTTGTTGTAATTGCGGCGGTCCTCGGGCCACTTGTTCAAATTGTAGAGTTCGCGCAACGCATAGCGCAAATTGTCGATCTGACCTGGCGTCATGCAGTCGATGTTCATGCGCTGTTTGAGTTCACCGCGCTGGAATTTGTATTGGTTCGGCGAACCCTCGTAGACTTCGTAGGACTCGCGAACCACCGCTTCTACTTTCGTCGGCTTCGCGATGTCCTCCACTGCCACCATGTCTTCAAATGAGACGGTTTCCGTCGACAATTTCAGTTCGTAGGATTCGATTTCGTGATCGTTCGCCGGACAGCCGTCGTCGATCCAATCAGCAATGAACTGAATATCTTCTTCGTCAACGGTTGCGCCACCCCAAGGCAATCGCGGAAATCTTGAGCCGTCGAACGGCGATTGGCCTCGGAGGCCTTGGATCAGTCCCGAAGCCGCAGCCCGCCCCCGGTACCGTGGTCGCTGCTCGGCCGCCGTGTCTCCTGTCGGGCTCTGGGCGCTGCAACAGGAGCGGGTTGCAGCTCCGGCAGCCGCGATCATGCGGACGCCGCACACTTTCAGCTCCAGAAACTGGTCGAGGGGAACTTTCCAGAACCGACCGAGACCTTCGTAATCCGCCGCGCTGTCACCAGCAGCACGGTCGAGGATTTCTTTTACGCGATCGTGTCGGGTTTGAGTCACATTAGCCACGTTCATTTCCTCCGCGCGTAGCACAAGATTCCAGCATAGGCAGCCAGACACATCGGACACTTCGGCACCAACGCAACACCGATGGCTGGTAAAAATAAACTGTTACCGAGAAACAACGGGCCGCAATATCTAGCAGCTACACCGGTTGGTTGGGTGCCAGCATCCTGGCGATAGCGTGTGTGCAAGGACATGAGCAGAATCAACTTCTATTTGATGCGGAAAGCTCGGTCTTTCCATGTAAGCGACCCACAGTGTACCACTCTTCAATGAATTGGCAAATATTTTGAGTGGACTGTCTCATACTATCATTAGGAGATTCGTGATGTACTCCTTACCGATCAACACCAGACTGGTAAGATTCAATCCACGGCGTAGGTATTGCTACGAGACAATAACTTCTTCAGTAGCCCGACGCGCAAGCGAGGGACACAACCAAACAACTCTGGTGGTGGCCATTTTGGTAGTGTCCGTCGCTTGCGCGTCGG